>NZ_MTWR01000059.1:0-29254 GCF_001998165.1 Helicobacter pylori
AAGCGTGAATGCTGGCGTGTATTTTTTTGAAAGAAAGTTTTTAGAAAAATACTTACCCAAGCTCCATGACCAAAACGCCCAAAAAGAATACTATCTCACGGATTTGATCGCTTTGGGTATTAAGGGGAATGAAAAAATTGACGCTATTTTCTTAGAAGAAGAGTGTTTTTTAGGGGTGAATAGCCAAACAGAAAGAGCGAAGGCTGAAGAAATCATGCTAGAAAGACTGCGAAAAAACGCCATGGACTCGGGGGTGATGATGCAATTGCCTAGCAGTATTTACTTAGAAAAAGGCGTGAGTTTTAAGGGGGAGTGCGTTTTAGAGCAAGGGGTGCGTTTGAGCGGGAATTGCTTGATAGAAAACGCGCGCATTAAAGCTTATAGCGTGATAGAAGAGAGCCAAATCATTAATAGCAGCGTGGGGCCGTTTGCCCATGCGCGCCCTAAAAGCGTGATTTGTGATAGCCATGTGGGGAATTTTGTAGAGACTAAAAACGCCAAACTCCAAGGCGCTAAAGCAGGGCATTTGAGCTATTTAGGGGATTGCGAGATAGGGAAAAACACAAATGTGGGGGCTGGCGTGATCACTTGCAATTACGATGGTAAAAATAAACACCAAACGATCATCGGTGAAAATGTCTTTATAGGGAGCGATAGCCAACTAGTCGCCCCCATAACTATCGGCTCTAATGTCTTAATCGGCAGCGGCACCACCATCACTAAAGACATTCCTAGCGGTTCGTTGAGCCTTTCACGCGCCCCTCAAACTAACATTGAAAACGGGTATTTTAAGTTTTTTAAGAAATCTTAATTTGCTTCAATAATGAAAAATCCTAAAATATTATAATCATTTACTTTAATCCTGTAATTTGTGAATAAACAAAACATCTACTTATCTTTTTTGTGATATTTCGCTGATCTGTAACAATGCTTTTAATAGGGTTGTGGTATAAATATTCTTATCAAGGTGTGCCAAACATGCCTTGAATCTCAATTTATGAAAGGATTTGTTATGAGTGGATTAAAAGCATTTAGTTGTGTAGTGGTTTTGTGCGGTGCAATGGTTAATGTGGCTATAGCTGGTCCTAAAATAGAGGCAAGGGGTGAATTAGGCAAATTTATAGGGGGTGGTGTTGGGGGTTTTGTTGGTGATAAAATGGGCGGATTTGTTGGTGGTGCAATAGGAGGATATATTGGGTCTGAAGTAGGCGATAGGGTAGAAGATTTTATCCGTGGCGTTGATAGAGAGCCTCAAACTAGAGAGCCACAAGCCCCAAGAGAACCTATCCGTGATTTTTATGATTACGGCTATAGTTTTGGGCATGCTTGGTGATCTTAAATGAGCCAAGGTGATAGGGGGAAAGGAAATAGCATGGATACTACAAAAGAGAACTTGAATGGCTCAAAAAAGCGTTTGAGCGATTTGGAATATCGATGGGCAATGGCTCTAGTCTATGGAGGATGTATCTCCATAACCACTAGGATTTTTTATGACATAAATGGTTCAGCTAGCGATCCGCTTTTTGACCCTAAATACAGCTATTATGTGTGGTTAGTGGGTCTAATAGCGGCTTTGTTGTCTAATCTCTTGTTTAATCCTAAAGGCAGGTCGGTAGGTTATTTAATGATTGAAACTTGGCAAGGATTCCCCAAGTTTTTTAAAGCCATTTTTAAGGCTAGGTTTTTTGGTGCGTTTTATGACGCTGTGTTAGGAGCAAGACTAAGGGATTTTTATGTGATGCTTTTAACGATACCCTTTATTGCCGCTATGCATGAAATTTCGGCGTATTGTGGGCATCCTAGCAATCTCCTTGTAGAGGGTTTGGTCATTTTAGGGTTTCAAGGTTTTCTTAAATTTTGTGCTAAATTAGGGTGGTGATTTAACTCAAATAGCATTAAATGGAGGGGGTATAAAAAAATAAAAAACTTTAAAACTCATTCTCATTAATAGAACAGATCCAACTTGAACTTTTCTTTTTCTTAAGTTTTTTATTGATACAATTCCAAATTTAAAAAACAAACGATTTAATTCAAATTTAAGGAAAAATTTTGATTACAGTGGTTAAACGAAACGGGCGCATTGAGCCTTTGGACATTACCAAAATCCAAAAATACACTAAGGACGCTACGGACAATTTAGAGGGCGTGAGCCAAAGTGAGCTGGAAGTGGATGCGAGGTTGCAATTCAGGGACAAGATCACTACTGAAGAAATCCAACAAACTTTGATTAAAACCGCTGTGGATAAAATAGATATTGACACGCCTAATTGGAGCTTTGTCGCTTCAAGGCTTTTTTTGTATGATCTATACCATAAAGTAAGCGGTTTTACAGGGTATAGGCATTTGAAAGAGTATTTTGAAAACGCTGAAGAAAAGGGCCGCATCCTTAAGGGCTTTAAGGAAAAATTTGATTTAGAGTTTTTAAATAGCCAGATCAAGCCTGAAAGGGATTTCCAATTCAATTATTTAGGGATTAAAACCTTGTATGATCGTTATTTGTTAAAAGACGCTAACAACAATCCCATTGAATTGCCCCAACACATGTTTATGAGCATTGCGATGTTTTTAGCGCAAAACGAACAAGAACCTAACAAAATCGCTTTAGAATTTTATGAAGTTTTGAGCAAATTTGAAGCGATGTGTGCGACCCCCACTCTAGCGAACGCCCGCACCACCAAACACCAACTCAGCTCATGCTATATTGGCAGCACGCCGGATAATATTGAGGGGATTTTTGACAGCTACAAGGAAATGGCGCTGTTGTCCAAATACGGCGGGGGGATTGGCTGGGGTTTTTTTTTGGTGCGCTCTATTGGGAGCTATATTGATGGGCATAAAAATGCGAGCGCTGGCACGATCCCTTTTTTAAAGATCGCTAATGATGTGGCGATTGCGGTGGATCAATTAGGCACACGAAAGGGCGCGATTGCGGTGTATCTGGAAATTTGGCACATTGATGTGATGGAGTTCATTAATTTAAGGAAAAATAGCGGCGATGAAAGGCGAAGAGCGCATGATTTATTCCCGGCTCTTTGGGTGTGCGATTTGTTTATGAAAAGGGTTTTAGAAGATGCGATGTGGACTTTGTTTGACCCTTATGAGTGTAAGGATTTGACTGAGCTTTATGGGCAGGATTTTGAAAAACGCTATTTAGAGTATGAAAAAGATCCCAAAATCATTAAAGAATACATTAACGCTAAAGATTTATGGAAAAAAATCTTAATGAATTATTTTGAAGCCGGTTTGCCTTTCTTAGCCTTTAAAGATAACGCCAATCGGTGCAACCCAAACGCTCATGCAGGAATCATTCGATCCAGCAATCTATGCACGGAGATTTTTCAAAACACCGCACCCAACCACTACTACATGCAAATAGAATACACTGATGGCACCATAGAGTTTTTTGAAGAAAAAGAGTTGGTAACCACAGATAGTAATATCACTAAATGCGCTAACAAGCTCACTAGCACCGATATTCTAAAGGGCAAGCCAATCTATATCGCTACTAAAGTCGCTAAAGACGGGCGAACAGCGGTGTGCAATCTAGCGAGCATCAATTTAAGCAAGATCAACACTGAAGAAGACATTAAAAGGGTTGTGCCGATCATAGTCAGGCTTTTAGACAATGTGATTGATTTGAATTTCTACCCTAACCGCAAAGTCAAAGCCACTAATTTACAAAATAGAGCCATAGGGTTAGGGGTTATGGGTGAAGCGCAAATGCTCGCAGAACACCAAATCGCTTGGGGGTCTAAAGAGCATTTAGAAAAAATTGACGCTTTAATGGAGCAAATCAGCTACCATGCGATTGACACGAGCGCGAATTTAGCGAAAGAAAAAGGGGTTTATAAGGATTTTGAAAATTCAGAATGGAGTAAGGGGATTTTCCCTATTGATAAAGCCAACAATGAAGCCTTAAAGCTCACGGAAAAAGGGCTTTTCAATCACGCTTGCGATTGGCAAGGTTTGAGGGAAAAAGTCAAAACTAATGGCATGCGTAATGGCTATTTAATGGCGATCGCTCCCACAAGCTCCATTTCTATTTTAGTAGGCACAACCCAAACGATTGAACCCATTTATAAGAAAAAATGGTTTGAAGAAAATTTGAGCGGGCTAATTCCAGTTGTAGTGCCTAATTTGAATGTAGAAACCTGGAATTTTTACACATCAGCCTATGATATTGACGCTAAAGATTTGATTAAAGCAGCGGCCGTGCGCCAAAAGTGGATCGATCAAGGCCAAAGCATTAATGTGTTTTTACGCATAGAAAACGCTAGCGGTAAAACCTTGCATGACATCTACACGCTCGCTTGGAAATTAGGGTTAAAATCCACTTATTATTTGCGCAGCGAAAGCCCTAGCATAGATGAAAAAAGCGTGTTGGATCGATCGGTGGAGTGTTTTAATTGCCAATAATATAAGCTTAAATAAGCTAATCTTTGCTAAAATGAGATTTAAAATTATTTAAGGAAGATGAATGCTTTTTGCGATGATTGGTTCAGGGGGGTTTATCGCTCCCAAGCACTTGCAGGCCATTAGAGATACAGGGCATTTTTTGGATTGCTCTTTTGATGTTCATGATAGCGTGGGGGTTTTAGATGAGTATTTCCCGCAATCAGAGTTTTTTACCAATATTGAAGATTTTGAAAAGCATTTAGAGCAGTCTAGGGCTATGGGTAAAGAAATCAACTATTTGAGTGTTTGCACGCCCACGCACACGCATTTTGATCACATCCGTTTTGGGTTAAGAAACGGCATGCATGTGATCTGTGAAAAACCCTTAGTTTTAGACCCTAGCGAAATACAAGAATTGAAAGATTTAGAGGTGAAACACCAAAAAAGGGTGTTCAGTCTTTTGCCCTTGCGCTTGCATTGCGACACGCTGGCTTTGAAAGAAAAAATTAAGAGCGAATTAGACAAAAACCCTGAAAAGGTGTTTGACATCACGCTCACTTATATCAGCGTTCAAGGGAAATGGTATTTTTCTTCATGGCGAGCGGATGTGAATAGGAGCGGGGGGTTAGCCACTCAAATGGGAGTGAATATCTTTGATGCTTTATTGTATTTGTTTGGAGGCGTTAAAGACAAGGTTATTAACAGAGAAGAGCCTGACTGCGTGTGCGGGATACTCTTTTTAGAGCATGCCAAAATAAGATGGTTTTTTTCCATCAATCCAGAACACATGGGAGTGGCTAAAGAAAAGGTTTATCATAAAATGATCCTAGAGGGCGAAGAAGTCAATCTCACGCAGAGCTTTGATAACCTGTATATAGAAAGCTACAAACAGATTTTAGCTCAAGGGGGGTTTGGCTTGGATGACGCTATGGCGTCTATCAAATTGGCTTATGAATTAAGAAACCTTTCAGTCAGCGAACCCAATGAAGATTCGCATGTTTTGTGTTGCAAAAACAAAACAGACCAATAAAAGCATCACTTTTAAAAGCGTTGTTTAGGGGGGTTTGGTTATTTGCATTTGATTAGAATAGGGTTATTTTTAATTTTCTTTTAAGAGGGGGTTTTTACTTTTTTAAGGGTTTTTATGGATATTTATGCGTTATACATAGCGATAGGGCTTTTTACTGGCATTCTATCTGGGATTTTTGGCATTGGTGGGGGGTTGATCATTGTCCCTATCATGCTCGCAACCGGGCATTCTTTTGAAGAATCCATTGGGATTTCCATTTTGCAAATGGTGCTTTCATCGTTCGTGGGATCTGTTTTGAATTTCAAAAAAAAATCGCTTGATTTTTCTTTAGGCTTGTTGATAGGGGCAGGGGGGCTGATAGGGGCGAGTTTTAGCGGTTTGGTTTTAAAAATCGTTTCCAGTAAAATTTTAATGGTTATTTTCGCGCTTTTAGTCGTGTATTCTATGATCCAATTTGTTCTAAAACCCAAAAAAAAAGATTTGATAGCGGATACCAAACGCTACCATTTGCAAGGTTTAAAATTATTCTTAATTGGCGCGCTCACAGGGTTTTTTGCTATCACTTTAGGGATTGGCGGGGGGATGCTCATGGTGCCTTTGATGCATTATTTTTTAGGGTATGATTCTAAAAAATGCGTGGCGTTGGGGTTATTTTTTATCTTGTTTTCTTCCATTTCAGGAGCTTTTTCTTTAATCTATCACCACATCATCAATAAAGAAGTGCTAGTAGCAGGGGCGATTGTGGGCTTAGGCTCTGTTATGGGCGTGAGCATTGGGATTAAATGGATCATGGGGCTTTTGAATGAAAAAATGCATAAAGCTTTGATTTTAGGGGTGTATGGTTTGTCGTTATTGATTATTTTATACAAACTCTTTTTTTAATTAATGGTTTTATACCACTACTATTTTAAGACCCCTAAGAGTTTCCCTTTAGAGTATTTGCATTTGTGCGCTAATGAGAGCCATTTATTAAGGCTGGACTTTGATGCGGCCAATTTTTCTCATAACACCCCTATGAATACCCCATTAAAACTCAGCGTTCAAGCCTTAGAGCGTTATTTCTTGGGACAACTTTTTGAATTTGATGTGCCTTTGGATTTGATAGGGACTTCTTTTCAAAAACAAGTTTGGTCTGCGTTAATGACTATCCCTTATGGCAAGACAAAAAGTTACGATGAAATCGCAAAGCTCATTAATAACCCTAGATCTTGCAGAGCTATTGGCAACGCTAATCGCAATAACCCTATTTCTTTGATCGTGCCTTGTCATAGAGTGGTGCGTAAAAATGGCGCTTTAGGGGGGTATAATGGGGGCATAGAAGTCAAAAAGTGGCTGTTAGAATTTGAAAACAAAATTTTAAACCAGCAAGCTAAAAACTCTTTATTTTCTTAAAAAATGGGGTTTTGATTATTTTATGGTAAAAATCATTTTTTTAAGGGGGTAGGGAGTGTTTTTAATTTTCTTCCCAAATGCTCGCCGCTTCTTTTAAACGTTCTTTGTCAAAATGCGTGTAAATCCTGCTAGTATTCAAGCTCGCATGCCCTAGAGCTTCTTGAACTAAAATCAAATCATGACGTTTTTGATAAAGCAAGGTCGCAAAAGAATGCCTTAACATGTGCGCCCCGTTTTTTTCCCTTCTCAGACCCGCAAAATTGATGATGCGCTCCACCTGTTTATACAAATACGCTTGCGTTAAAGCGCTGCCTTTTTGGTTGCAAAACAATAAATCATTTTTAACGGGATATAATTCCCTTTCCATGAGCCATTCTTTTAAAAGGCTCTCAATGTGGAAAGCTTTGAGCATCACCGCTCTGTATTTGTCGCCCTTACCTTTAATCAAAATCGTGTAACAGCCATTTTCTAAAGTAAAATCCTTTATTTTAAGCTGTAAGGCTTCGTTAGAACGCATGCCCGTAAAAACGATGATTTTAATGAGCAGGCGGTTTCTGGCACGCACTTTAGCAGACATTTCTATTTTATCAATGCCCTCTAAAAATTTTTCTAATTCTTCATTATTTAAGTGAGTAGGGAGCTTGTTGCCCGCGCTTTGATTGACTCCGCTGATATTTTTAAGCGTGATATTATAAATATAAGATTTTTCATTTTCATCTTGATTTTGCTTGTCTATGTAGCTAAAAAGCCCGAGTAGGGCGATCCTGTAATTTTTCTTAGTGGCTAAACTCAAACCTCCGGTATAGACGCTCAAAAATTCAGCGAGCAGCACTTCATCAATGCTTTTGAGCGATTTTAAAGAAATCTTTTTTGTGTATTCGTGGAATTTGAGTAGGGGCAGTGCGTAGGTGTTGATCCCGAGTAATCCGGCGTTACGGGCTTTTTTACAAACTTTTTCTAATTGGCTTGAGCTGACGGACGCTTGATTTAGTTCGTTCAAGCATTCAAAAACCTTGTTTTGGTCTTTCACTTGGGAATTAGACAAGCTTGTGCATTTGTAACGCAAAAAGCGTCCAATCCATAGCAAAAGATTTTCTATAGGGTCTTTTAATTCTTCTAGGGGGTGTTTCATTTAGGGTTTAGTCATCTATTAAGTGCAGATCAATGATATAAGAACCTTCATAGATAGAATATTTCGATATATTTATAAAAATGTTTATATACCATTGATTAACACATATTTCTTTCATATCAGGTAACTTAATATTTTCTAATGCTACTCTAGGCACTTCAATAATTAATCTTGATTTTTCGCTTAAGACGAAGCTATAGCTATCGCTAACATTAAAGATAAAATGGAATGTATTGTCACGGAAATGGTATTCAATCTTGTCAATTATGGCGGAAGTAGGATTGATCACACATAGATCATTCTCTACTTGATTGATAGCCGTTATAATCGCATTTGATAGATTTATTTGATCTTGTGATAGTAATTTTTTTAAATTTTTTAAATTCTCATTATCCATAAAACAACAGCTAACGCCCAATAAAGCATCACTAATAATTTTTTTACCAACTATCTTACCACTTTCTAAATCATTAGCAATTTCAAAGTGCCAAAGTAACTGGTGGATAGTTTGTTGGATTATCAAGAAACTCAATCGTTTTTCCATGCAAATTAGAAGTTTGTTGTTGGGAGAATAGTCATAAAATAACCCCAAAAGACGAGCCATTATTGATTTTGTCAAAAAATATTCGCATTTCTTCCATACCATTCAGAGTTATTGTTGTTATCAAATCTTACTGCCATAATTATTCCTCTATTCCTTTCAAAAATTCATTTAGTTATGAAAACTGCACTTTTCAAACTTTTAACTCTAACCATTATACCACGCCATGCCACTAACTACAATATAAAATTCCAAACAAGATTAAAATCCCCCCTTTTATAAATAAAAATTCTTTTTATTCCTTTGATTTGACAAAGCGAGCGATGCGTTCAATCCCCTTTTCAATCTGTTCTTCTGAGCATGCAAAAGACAAACGAACATAACCTTCCAATCCAAAAGCCTTTCCAGGTACTAACGCCACGCCTTCTTTTTCTAATAACTCATGGCAAAATCGCATCGAATCCCCCCCACAAAGACTGCCAATATTAATAAACAGATAAAACGCCCCATCAGGTTTCAAAGCATTCAACCCTCCAATCGCATTGATTTTTGCGTGGGCTAAATCACAGCGTTTTTCAAAAGCCTGACGCATCGTTTCAATTTCCTTATCCACCAACCCCTCAAGCGCCACAATAGAAGCCATTTGCGTGATAGAATTGATATTGGAAGTGCATTGGCTTTGCAAGTTGTTCATCAATTTGACTAACTTTTTATCCTTGCTCGCCGCATAGCCCATACGCCAGCCTGTCATCGCCACTGACTTACTCAAGCCATTAATGGTAATGGTGCGTTTTTTCATCTCTTCACTCACTGCCGCACAAGAAACAAACTCCCCTTTATAGACAAGCTTTTCATAAATTTCATCGCTAAGCACCCAAACTTTTGTCTCTTTCAAAACTTCGCCCAAAGCCTCTAATTCCGCCTTACTATAAAGCATGCCGGTAGGGTTTGATGGAGTGGTGAGAATGAGCATTTTTGTTTTGGGGCTTAAGGCGTCTTTAAGCTGCTTGGGGGTGATTTTAAAATGGCTTTTTTCATCGGTTTGAATGAATTGACTCACCCCTCCGCTGTATTTCACAAGCTCAGGGTAAGTTACCCAAAAAGGCACAGGGATAATCACCTCATCGCCCTCCCCTATTAAGGCCTGAATCGCATTGAACAGGCTTTGCTTAGCGCCATTACTCACTAAAATTTCACTCAGCTCATAATCCAAGTTGTTTTCTTTTTTCAATTTAAAAGCGATCGCTTTGAGTAATTCAGGAATCCCAGCCACTGGAGTGTATTTTGTAAAGCCGTCATTTAGGGCTTTTATAGCCGCATCTTTAATCGCTTGCGGGGTGTCAAAATCAGGCTCGCCCGCTGAAAAACTTAAAATATCTTTTCCTTGCGATTTCAATTCTTTAGCGAGCGTGCTGATAGCGATCGTTGTGGATTCTGAAAGGGATTGGATTTTAGAGGAATATAACATGCTTAATCCTTGTTAAATTTTTGAACTATCATAACATGATCAAAAAGATTTTAATTCTAATTTTCAAAAAACTTTAAAAAATGTTTCAAAAGAAAGCGGTGGTCTATGCAGAAAACTCTAATTGAAAAACTTCAATTAGAGAAAAACAAGCGTTTTAAATCAGAAATTGTAACGATACCCTACATAAAGGCTGTATTGACGGCGGTAAGTGAAGCTCAAGTTCCCATGGTTAAAATAATAAACATTGATAGTAGGAATCTTCACGCCAAAGTCAAATTCTTGATGCCGGCCAATATGGGTGCGAATCCCTAAATTAAAAAGGAACTGGAAAATCGCCGGATCAAGGCTATAGGAGGTGTGCTTATAAGGGCTTTTAGTTTCCAAAAAGGCCCCTGTCGTATTACCCCAAGAGTTACCCGCAATTTGAGCCCCAAAAAAGAAACCAAAACTCGCATCCTCTTTATTAATGACATTGTATAAAGTGTCAATACCCACACCATAAGTGAACATGTCAGACAGATTGCCCATAGTCCCTACTTTGGTCGCACATGGCTCATTGAGTTTACACGCCCCACCATTATCTGATGTCAAAGCGTTCGCTCCAAACACGGCATGCCCATAATCCATAAAGCCGTAATAGCGCGCACCAAACCATCTCTTCTCTCCAAAAAACTGCTTATAACCCACAGTAAGCCCTAAGCCTTGCATAACGGCCAGATAGTCGGTTTTACCCACAGGGAACTTAGGATAGTTAAATTCACTGCTCTTTGGGGGGTTTTTAACGCTTTGCGAAGCCTGACCGACTTGATAGCTGATCCCCAAATACCAAGCGTTTTTCTCGCCTTTCACTGCTTTATAGTCTTTTGGCTTTTCCAATTGCTTTTGCACTTCTGTGCTACCTTCTGCTGCCACAAGACTATTACCTAACACTACCGATAAACAGAGCGTTTTAAACACTACAAACTTTTTCATACAACATTTTTCCTTCTAAAAGTCTACATTTCGTATAATAATAACATAATAATCTATAAAAAACCTAAATTCTTAAGAAAAACACCCCTAAAACTTAAAATTTTAAATTTTCTAGGGGGTTTTAGCGGTTTGGCTCTGCGATTTTTTCTGTTTTTGGGGGATTTCTTAATTTAACTTTGTTAAGAAAACCAAAATTGTTTGTAATAAAATCGCTCAATTCTATCTTGCCAAAGAAAAATTCAATGACAATTTGCTTGAAATCCATGAAAGCATGGCTAATGTCTGTAGCTTTGTTTGTATCAAGCTTTAAATCATCTCCGTGTGCCAGATTGTTGCGGCAGTCAACAATCTGTTGGATTAGATCTTCTTGACATTTATCATTAAAATAATTTTTTGTTTGATCGCATTTTGTCCTAGATAATGAAATTTTAAAAAATTCAGAGAGTTTTTCACGGAGTTTTGTTTTTTGTAATTTCTTTAAAAAACTTTCAATCATACTGATCAATACAAAAAAACTTTCAATCATACTGATCAATACAAACATGTCCAAATACAAGTGAATAATTGGATCTTTTTTATTGATAATGTCTAAAATACTTGGAAGTTGAAAACCCCTATTTTTTTGAGTGTAAAAATCAATCCATTTTTCAAGTATTACAGAGAAATGGTCTATCTGTTTGAATTGTATAGCAATCCCATAAGGATCTATCTCCATGGACTTTTTATCTTTTTTGTAAGTGTTTCTTATTGCTGTAATGTCTTTATTAGAAAGCTTAAATTGGATATAGTCAATTTGGATGTCAAAATTAGAATGAGCATAAATCAAAATAAAAAAGTTTTTAATTGCTTCAGTAATAAGCTCTAATTTTTCAAGGGTTTCAAAAATCATATTGCATTCCAAAAACAAATCACATTGATAAGTTAATAAACGATTCTGTCTTTTAGAAAACAATGAATTAAATCTTGCTTTTATCTTGTCTTTTTCATATTTTTGGGACAAAAAAATCATTTTGAGTATAAAATGATTGTAAGATAAAATTCTTATCGTTATCCCCATGATAACTTTCACACCCACTTTCATCTGCTTTAGATAATACATTAGGTAGCAAATGCTTCTTGGTTGTAAAAAAGCTTTCTAAATAATTTGTCCTGCAAACAAAACACTCACCCTTAATTTTGTTTGGATCAATATGATCATCAAACAGCCATTCATAATAAAATGTGATTGGTATAGGATACCCTAAAACATGACCTAAAATAATGCGATTATAAGGCTTGTAAAGAGTGTATCTTTTTTTGTTATCCACAATATAGAGCGTTTGGTATTGCAAAGAGTGGATCTCTTTAGTTTCTCCTGAAACCATAAAAGAAAAAGAAATTTTGTTTTCTTGATACGAAAACACTCCTGGAATGTATTGCTCATTTTGTGGATTGGTTTGTGGATTTTTTAAAAAAGCAAGACATTGCCCTTCAAAATATTCCACACCCCCAAGCGATGCGATCACTCAAATCTCTTCTCGCTGATCTTTTCAATCAAATCCACGCTTTTTACAGAGAGTTTGATGACCCTACAAAGGAGTTCAAAAATATATTTGCCGCCGGCGTAATCGTTTGGGTTGTTTTCAATCAAGCTGTCTTTATCGGTAGTGATTGAATAGCGTTCGATCACCCAGTCGATCGCGCTTTTGCCATTCACCATATAGTCAAAGGCTTTTTTAGGGATATTAGTGATGGTGATATTTTGGTTATAAATGATGCGATCCCCTTTTTTATCCTTTTTCATTTGGATCACATCATAATAGCCCTCCATTCCGGCGTTCTCTAGTAGGTTATGTTTAACGCTATCGTGCATTTCCCCGCTCTCATAGTTCAAATGCAATTCGGCTAATTCTTTGCCAAGCATAGAGAGTTCTTTAAAATCTTCGCTCAAAGCGATTCGCGGCGCTTCTTTGGCGAGGGAGTTTTTGTATTTTTCCAAATAGCCTTTATGGTGGAAAATCGCATAAATGTAGTAAAAAATTTCTTCTTCAACGATAGAGTCATCTTGGTAATGCCTCCTGAAGAGGTTGAGCGCATAGCCGCTGATAGCGTTATAGCGATTCCCCAGATCGTCGTAATAATACAAGGGGTAAGCGTTGGCATCGCCTATAAAATGCGTATCAGGGATAGCGTCGCTTATAAGTGAGCAAAAATTTCTTGTGGTTGTATTGATCACCACATTGTGCGCGCTTTTATCCGGGAAAATTTTTTTCATTGAGTAAAAACTCCAAGAAAGCTCTCGCTCGTAGTAAAAATATTGTTTATTAAAAGGGCGATACAAACTAACAGAGATTTTTTCTTGCGAAAAATCATCGAGTTTTTTCCCTTTTATCAGTTGCGTTTTAAGATTTTGAACCCATGCGATTTTCGTTTTATCGGTGGTGATTTCTGAATCGTTGAGATGCTTATAAAGTTTGTCTGATTTGACGCCTTTGGCGCGTTGTTTGAAAGCTTCCCTAAAATGCGCATTAAAGCGCTTCAAATCAGCGTTATAAGTGTCAATGCATTTTTGCACCGATTGCATTAAAGCGTTTGGAGAAAAGTTATACACCCAAGGATCACGGCTGCTTGCCACGCCAAGAGAATTGAGATCAAAAATAGTATTGAATATTTTGAGTTTTTTGTCTCTTTTTAAAGGGATGAGCTTTTCAAAATCGTCATTCCTTTGGTTGATCCAATCGCCTTTGTCATTCGGGATGATTTCCTTAAAAGGCACCAAATCCAAATTTTCAAAACCCGCGAGCCAGTTGAGTTTGGCTTCCCTTTTCAAATAATCCTCCACTTCATAGTAAAAAATCGTATGATTGGGGGCGTCCTTATCTTTCACAAAAAAGATAACCGCTACCGTCGCCCTGGATCCGCTATCAAAGATTCCATCTCCTTCTTTTTTTCGCTCCTCTCCTGAAGTCCTAGCGTTCCCCCTCAAATTCAATACATAAAGATGCGAAAATTCTTTGGCCACGCATTTTCTGAACCCGTCCGCGCTTTTAGAGTCAATGAAACTCCCGTTCACCACAAAGCCTAGCACCCCCTTATCTTTTAAAAGATCGCTCGCCATGCGGATTGACTGGATGAGCGTGTCTCGTGTGGTATTCCCCACTTTGGCGGTGGAATTTTTGCCGTAAGTTTCATAAACTAATTTTTCAAGCTTAGGGTGGGTTAGGTTTTGGTTGTTATCGTTTTCGCTTTTAGCGCCGGCTGAATAAGGCGGGTTGCCGATGATGACTCTGATGTTTTGGTCGGCTAGAGTGTCTTTGATGTCTTTGTTTTCTTTCAAATCTTCAAAAAATGAGAATACCCCCTTATCGTTTTTCTCTTCCAAATAATCCAGGCTGTCCGTGAGCGCGATGTTTTTGAAATTTTTTAACGAGCTGTCCCTATTTTGCGCGGCTTGGGTGATATTGATCAAAGCGATGTAATAAGATAAAAGCACGATGTCAAAAGCGAACAAATTTTTTTGAAATTTCTCTTTTAAGGCTTCATCGCTAATGAGTCCGTTTTCTTTTGAAAGCAAACGAGCGATAAAACTCCCGGTGCCGGTGAAGGGGTCAAAAATCGTGATGCTTTGATCGTTAAAATCCGTATGGAAATGCTTTTTCAAAATGCCGTTAGTGGCTCTTAAAATGAAATCCACCACCTCTATGGGCGTATAAACGATCCCTAGCTTTTCGCTTTGCTTTTTAAAGGCTTCTTTAAAGAAAGTGTTGTAGAGGTTTTTAATGAGTTCTTGTTGGCTTTTTTGGCTTTTGGCGTGCGTGGCTTCTGTTTTCACGCTTTCATAGAGGTTTTTAAGATCTTTAGTTTCTCCTTCTAGCCCTAGATCGGAGAGTTTTAAAACCATTTTATCCAGTGCTTTTGCGATAGGGTTTTTTATATTGTCCCCAAAAATCGCATCAAAAATGGGCTTAGTGATAACGTGGGAAGTGATCATGTCCAACGCTTCCTCTTCTTTGATGTTTTGGTGGATATTGCCTCTTAACGAAGTTAAAAAGTTGTCAAAAATTTCAGGGTTTTTGCCAAAAATGTCTTTTAGGCGCTCATTCAAGGTTCTTGCGATATTGCCCGTTTTTTTGGCGAAATTTTCCCAATAATTCCTGTCCCCTAATTTAGTGGGCATGACATTATACACAGCGTCCGCTAGATCTTGCAGCAAGATAGCGTCAAAAAGGGTTTTTTGGGCTTGTTTGGGATCGGATTGCTCGGTTTTATCTTTTTTTAACTCTTCCTCATCGTCTAAATTGCTTGTATCATCGCTTCCAAAGATTTTGATTTTTTCTTTAAAAGTGGCTTCATCAACCAGGCTTGAATCATGGCTTCTTAAGGCTTTTATCACTTTCCAAATGTTTTTGAAATTGGTGTTATTGACAGCTTCATCTAGGTTTTTAATTTCACTCTCTTCTAAAGCGATAGGCAAAATGATATAGCCTCTTTTCTTGTTTTTGGCTTTTCGCATCACCCTACCCACCGCTTGGATAATATCCACCATCGCGCTTCTGCCATCAAAAAAGATCACGCTATCAAGCGCCGGGACATCCACCCCTTCACTCAAACACCTGGCATTACTCAAAACCTTACAAGTGTTAGGCTCGAATTGGTTTAATTTTTCTAATTTCTCAAGCCTCTCCTTACAATTCATGGTGCCATCAACATGATCGATATTGATTTTTAGGTTTTTAAAACTCTTTTTCTTCAGCTCTTCATCATAGCATTCCATGATCGTTTCAAAGGAGTCTTTGATATTTTTACTCGTTTGTATGCTTTTACAAAAGCTTATGGCTCTTTGAGAAACAAAGGTGTCTGCTTTGTTTTTCAAGTCGTTGTCTTCTTTGTTTTCATCGTTTAAAGCGATCACATCTTGCTTGGCTAACCCTTTATGCGTGCCAACGATCTTGCACACAAATTCGTTATTGATGAGCTTTTTATCCAACTTAGTGCCTTCGGCTTTGAGCTGGCTGATGATTTTCTTATTCGCGCTGTTAGTAACGCCGCTTAAATTTTCTTTTCGCACCGCTAAAATGATGACTTTGTAATCGGTGAGAAGATCCAAAGCGATCGCTCTTTCAAAATTGAGCGTATAGATTTCTTCGCCAAAAACCTCTTCATCGTCCATGGAATAGATAACGTTATCGCTCTCTTTGGCTTTAGCTTTAGAACTTTCGCTATACACTTTAGGCGTGGCGGTCATGTACAGGCGTTTTGTAGCTTTAATATTTTTATCGCTATGGCACAGCGTGAAAGCGTTTTTATCGTCCCTTTCATTACTAGAATACATAGCCCCTACCGTTCTATGGGCTTCATCGCAAATAATGAGATCGATTTCATTCAAACCCGCTTCTTGTGCTTCTTTAATACGCAACGCGCTTTGATAAGTTGAAAAGATAATGAAGCGCTTGTTTTCTTTTTGCGCTTTTTCATAAACGCTTAAAATGTCTTCAAGGCGAGTGGAGGGCTTTAAAGGGAGCTCAGAAAATTTAATATCGTCATTGTCTTCGTTCTTACTTTGCCCGGTTTATCATCGCTGCACACGATAGAAGCGTAAAAAGGCTCGCTTTTTTCTTGCGCGTATTCTCTAAAAGTTTGAGAAAGCAAAGCGATGCTGGGCGCTAAAAAAAGCATGATCTTAGGGCCTAAAGCTTCCATGATTTTTAAAGAAGTGTAGGTTTTGCCGGTCCCGCATGCCATAATGAGCTTGCCTCTGGTGTTTTTAGGGTTAGAAAAATACTCCTTGTTTTGATATTGTTAGATGGATACTATGAGAGATGTATCCTAATCTTTCATGGGCTTCTTTCAATTGTCTTTTCATGCGTTTGTAATTATCAACAGGTCTAAGATTGGCTTTGAGTTTTTCAATCTTTTCCCGTATGTCTTTTTTGCGACTTTCAAGTCGGCTTTTCACATCCTGCACAATTTTTTCACAAATTTGATGTAAATTCTTATCCACTTCTTTTTTTTGTTGGGATCTTTTATATCTTGAACTAAAAAAGCTCCAGATTGATCTGGCTATTCCAACTAATCCTGTAATAATCCCTGCGGTCAGAGCAAGCCAACCCATAGGATTCCAAGCGTTAAATATCCCAAGCAAACCCAAACCTCCTATTGAAGTGGCTAATTTTGTTCCATCAATGCCGCTATCAATATCAAAATTAAGATTAAAGCCTCTATCAATACTGATGTGCTCTAACATTGCTAGAGAATCTTTAATTCTGTATTCAAGTTGTTTAATAGCTTCTTTTATCTCTCCATCAAATCGTTTCTCACATTCTCTAAACCGCCATTTTATGTCTTCATGCAATGTTTCAATTCCTTGAATGAGTTCATTTTTAAAAATTTCTTTACATTCCTCATCTTCAATATTTTTGTTAATATGCACATACATTTTTTCTCTCAAGTCAGATTTGAATTGATCGATTTCGTAGAACGCTGAATTGGTTAAATTTAATATAAATTTTTCTGTAGAACGATCCAGATTATAGCGGGCTTCTTGTTGGTGTTCTTGTGCTTCTTTAATCATTGGATCGATCCGTTTTTCAATCGTGGTTTTTATCGTATTTTGTAATTGTTCTACCACTTTTAAGGCTTTATTGCAGTTTGATTGAATGATTTTGGCGCGTGAGTTTTTAAGAAGCGCTTCGGTTATAAATTCTCTTAATTGTTGGAAACGGGATTTATACAATAATTCTCCTGCTTTAAAATCTTTTAAAAATTTTTGTTTGTTTTTATCAAAATCAGTCCCTGGGATCAAAGCCTGTGCAAGGCCATAAAAAGCCACTTGGGCACTCACTGCTTTATAGCCCATGTAGTGTTCGCCTAAAATGTTTTTCATCTCTTTATTTAAAATTTTTAAGCTTTCTTTTTCGCTTTCATTAATAAGCCTATCTTTTAAAGCTCTTGGGCTATTAATCGGTTTGTTGAAAATCGTCCATACCTCTGTTTGCAAACCGAGTTGTCTTTGGATTTTTTCAATCGTTCCCCTTTTCCCTTCTTCTCCTTTTTGCGGAGGATTAGGCGTTTTGGTAACATAAAATATAGCATGGGCTTTTTGCGTTGCGTTAGAAATCTGATCGATCACTTTTTGTTCGCTGCCTTCTATCCCTGGCACATCCAGCAAAATAAAGTTTTGATGGTTGTATTGGAAAGGATAAGATTGCGTTTTTAAAGTGAAATCGCTTCTCCCATCGCCTATAATCGCTCCATCTTGCAATGAATGAAGTTCGTTTAAAATAGCTTGTTTTTTGCATTCATCATTTTGATAGTTGTTTTGGTAATTGGAATAAAGCCGCTTGAATCGTTCTTGTTGAACTACTTTGCTTTGTTCTTTAAAAAACATCCTCAAACATTCAATAAGGGTTGATTTCCCCGCACCGGTTTCCCCATAAAAAGCAATGGTAAAATTTTCCCACTCTTCATTATTTTTCAAGCTTTCAAGCTCTTTTAAACTTTTAAGTTCTAATTTTTGAAATACCTCCAACGCTTCTTGGTTGAATTTTTTTAATCTTTCATTTTCATTATCAGTGTTTTTAAAAATACTTTGAAGATCTTTAATGCTCTTTTCTACGCCAGAATAAATGTCTTTCATTTTGCATGCCTCAAACGAACTTTTCTGACGCATTTTAACAAAAAAAAAAAAAAAAACGCAAACCCCCACGCTCCAGCCACGCTCTAGCCGCGCTTTTAGCCTTATGGCTAATTTTTAAAAAGGGCTTAAAACCTTAGCGAGTAAGATATTGTCTTTAAACGCGCTAGGCACAATCGTGTAATGCCCAGGTTTTAAAGGGGTGGTTAAGGCGCTGTCATTGATTAAAATTTCCCCATCCACTTCAGGTGCCCATCTCAAATCCCTTGCTTTGTAAAAATACTCGCCCTCTTTATGTTCCACTAACGCCTTAATGGGCTTATTCAACAAAGCCTTAAAAGAATGGTTTTGGTGTTTTAAAGCGATTTTATTCAAGGCTTTAATGCGGGCGTTGATAATTTTTTTAGGCACTTTTTCTAAAGAATAGGCATGCGTGTTTTCTTCCGCGCTGAAAGCAAAAATATTCAATCTATCAAACTGGAACTCGTCTAAAAACGCGCTCAATTCTTCAAATTCGCCCTCATTTTCTTCTGGATGCCCTACAATGATCGTGCTTCTTATAAAGCTTTCTTTAACCTGTTTCATGGCGTTTAAAAGCTTTAAATGGTGCGCTTGGCTGGAGTTGCGCCGCATCTTTTTGAGCATGGAGTCGCTGATGTGCTGGATGGGCATGTCAAAATAATTTTGAAAAATAAGCGAGTCTTCAATCGCACCAATCAGCTCTAAAGTGGTGCTAGAGGGGTAGAGGTATAAAATACGCGCGCTCTTTAAGGCTTGTTGTTTGTCAATCGCTCTAATGAGCTGGATCAAGCCGTCTTTTTGCCCCTTGTCGTATAAAAACGAGCTAGAGTCTTGAGCGATAAAAGTCATATCCTTATAGCCTTTAAGGGCCAGATCTTCCACTTCTTTTAAAATGGAGTCTAATTCCCTGCTTTGTAATTTCCCCTTAAAGCTAGGGATAGCGCAAAAAGAACATTTTTGATTGCAACCCTCAGAAATTTTAACATACGCATGCACGCTCGATCCCGTGATGATGCGCGCGTTATAATGCTCGCTTAAAAACACTTGCTCGCTGAACTGGTTTTGTTTTTTAGCGATTAAAATATCAATCTTGTCATAATCCCCCACGCCGGTAAAAATATCCACTTCAGGGATCAATTCTTTGATTTCATCTTTATAGCGCTCGCTCAAGCACCCGCTCGCAATCAAAATCGCTCCCTCTTTTTTGTCTTTAGCGGCGTTGAGAATGGTTTGGATACTCTCTTGTTTAGCGCTTTCAATAAAACCGCAAGTGTTGATCAAAATCACATCGGCGTTCTTAGCGTCATTAGTGAGCGTGTAATTATAAAGCTTGCCTAACATCACTTCTGAATCCACCAAATTTTTAGAACAACCTAATGAGATCAAGCAAAGTTGTTTGTTTTCTTTAATTTGCATGTTAATGGCTTTTTAAGTTTTTCAAATCCACTTCCCAAAAGAAATCAATCCATTCAGGAGCGTCTTTTAAAAACGCATCGGCTTTGTATTTCGCGCTTGTTTTTTGGAACAAACTCGCGCTATAAAACTTTTTATCAGGGTGTTTGTCTTGCAACACTTTAAGCACCGCTTCCAAAGAATTACCGCTATCTACGATTTCATCTACCACCAAAATGGTTTTTAAATGATCTTTGATCGTGGGGATATTTTCAATTTTTAGGGCGTTTTGTCGGTGGGTGGTGTCATAAGAAATCGCATTGATGCCATAAACTTCCCTTAAATCCCAGTGCAAACTCAAAAAATGCGTCAAAGTCATGCCCCCTCGCATCACGCACACAAGGGCTTCTGGGATACCGCAAAGGCGCTCCACTTGTTTAGCTAACTCCAGGCTGTCTTTTAAAAAGGCTTCATAAGAATAATGCATTGTGATCCTTAAATTTCGTAATATTGCTTCAAAAAGGTTGTATTCGCCGCGCCGTCAAATTTTCTTAAATCCAAATCGTTTAAGGCTAACTCTAGGGCGTTTAAGGCGTAAGCGCTTTTATAAACAGGAATGATCCCCATGTGGTTGATGCGAATGAGCGCGTCTTTATAAGGCTCTTGACCGCCCGCAAATTGCACCTGGTATTTTTCTTTCAAAAGGTTTTTTAACTCTTTGGCATGCTCGCTAACAATCGCTGTCATGCTCAAGCTCGGGCTTTTAGGGAAAATCTTTAAACCCAGTGCTAAAACGGCTTTTTGAGTGGCTAGAGCGGTTCGTTTAGTCTCTTGATAGAGCGCTTCAAAGCCCCCTAAATTCTGCACCAATTCAAAATAGCGTTGCAACCCTAAAGTGTGTAAAATAGGAGCGGTGTAGCTCGTGGTGTTGTTTTTTTGGTTTTTCAATTCGCTCTTCAAATTGAAATAAAACCCCACATTGCGTTCTTCTATGCGATCAATCGCCTTTTGGCTCAATGCGACTAGGCTCATCGCAGGAGGCAGCATGAACGCTTTTTGACTCCCTCCAATGAGCGCATCAACATGCGTTATTTCTAAAGGCTCAACCCCTAAAGCGGTGATCGCATCTACGATCACAAAAACATTCGGGTTAGTTTCTTTGATCGCTTGAGCGATTTTTTCTACAGGGTGTCTTAACCCCCCACTAGACTCGCATGCCTGAATGCAAAACGCATCAATATTGGGGTTGGCTTTAAGCGCGTTTAATATTTCATCCACTTGAGCCGGTGTGTCCCATTCATAAACTAATTCATGGGCTTTGATAAAGTGGGCTTTAGCGATCTTGCCAAACCTTTCGCCAAACTTACCCGCATTAACAAACAGCAACTCTTTTTGACACAAGGAAATCACACTCGCTTCCATAGCCCCTGTCCCGCTGCTGCTTAGAAGCAAAACTTCTTCTAAACCGGTCATTTTTTTTAAATTTTCTCGCACGCTTTGGAAAATCTTTTCAAAATCTTTGGTGCGGTGGTGGGGCATTGGCTGAGAAAAGCTTGAGCGCATCTCTTCGCTAATGGCTACAGGGCCTGGAGTGAAAAGCAACATTAAAATTAACCTTTAATTTTTGAGAGAATTTAAAAGCTATCATACTAAAACGCGCTTAAAATTAAGCCTTATTGTTTAAGAAAATCGCTTTTTGATGCAAATAAAATGCTAAAATGCCATGGTTTAAAAAGAATTTAAGGCAATGATTGGATAAATTTAATCTTCGTGCGTGTTTTTTAACCCTTTTTTTTAGCGGGTATTCTAAAAAAGCTCCTGGAACGATAGGGAGTTTAGTAGCGTTGTTACTAGGCTTACCCGTTTTATTTTTTTCGGCTAACACTTTGTTTTTAGGGGCGGTTTTTGTTGGGCTTATCGCTATTACTCAAATAGATAAGGAAGAAGAAGAGACTAAGAGGCATGACAGCTCTTACATCGTGATAGACGAATTAGTGGGCATGTGGATTGCGATGGCGATTAGTGGGCTATCGTTAGCGGGTGTGATCTTGAGTTTTATCTTTTTTAGGATCTATGATATTACTAAGCCCTCACTCATTGGCAAGATAGACAAAGAAGTTAAAGGAGGCTTGGGGGTGGTTGCTGATGACGCTTTGGCCGGGGTTTTAGCGGGATTGAGCGCGTTATTAGTCATCAGTGTTTTAGGATTTTTTAACATTAAACTTTAATTTTAAGAAAATTCAAAAGCCTTTTTTTAGGTAAAATAGATAGACTTGATTGCAATCGTTTTTAGGGAGTTTGATCGTGGAGTTTTGCGTTTTATTTGGTGGGGCGAGTTTTGAGCATGAAATCAGCATTGTGAGCGCGATCGCGCTTAAAGGAGTGTTAAAAGATAGGATTAAATATTTTATTTTTTTAGATGAAAACCATCATTTTTACTTGATTGAAGAATCCAACATGCATTCAAAATACTTCGCTCAAATCAAAGAAAAAAAATTACCCCCCCTAATGCTGACACACAATGGTTTGCTTAAAAACTCGTTTTTAGGCGCTAAGATAATAGAATTGCCTTTAGTGATCAATCTCGTGCATGGGGGCGATGGCGAAGACGGGAAATTAGCGAGCTTGTTAGAATTTTATCGTATCGCTTTTATAGGCCCTAGGATTGAAGCGAGCGTGCTGAGTTATAACAAATATTTAACCAAGCTTTACGCCAAAGACTTAGGGGTAAAGACTTTAGATTATGTTCTTTTGAATGAAAAAAACCGCGCTAACTCCCTGGATTTGATTGGGTTTAATTTCCCTTTCATTGTCAAGCCCAGTAACGCCGGAAGCTCTTTAGGGGTGAATGTTGTGAAAGAAGAAAAAGAATTAAATTACGCTTTAGACAGCGCGTTTGAATATTCTAAAGAGGTCTTAATAGAGCCTTTCATTCAGGGCGTGAAAGAATACAATTTGGCCGGCTGTAAGATCAAAAAGGATTTTTATTTTTCCTATATTGAAGAACCTAACAAACAGGAATTTTTAGATTTCAAACAAAAATATTTGGATTTTTCACGCAATAAAGCCCCTAAAGCGAACCTTTCTAACGCCCTAGAAGAACAATTAAAAGAAGATTTTAAAAAACTCTATAACGATTTGTTTGATGGTGCGATTATCCGTTGCGATTTTTTTGTCATAGAAAATGAAGTGTATCTTAATGAGATCAACCCCATTCCTGGCAGTTTAGCCAATTATTTGTTTGATGATTTTAAAACAACGCTAGAAAATTTAGCGCAATCATTACCCAAAACCCCTAAAATCCAAATCAAAAACTCTTATTTGTTGCAAATCCAAAAGAATAAGTAATGGCCAAACGCAGTATCGCTTATTTGGATAGCGTTTTTGACATTTCCTACACTTTTATAGACCACCATAGCCCTTTAAACGCCTTGTTTTTGCATGGTTGGGGGAGTTCTAAAGAAATCATGCAACAAGCGTTTCAAGGCTGTTTTTTAAATTACAACCATTTGTATGTGGATTTGCCCGGCTTCAATCAAAGCCCTAACGATGAAAAAGTCTTAGAGACTAAAGATTATGCTAATATCATCAATTTATTCTTAAAAAGCGTGGATAAAAAAGCGCATGTCGTTTTTGGGCATAGCTTTGGAGGGAAAGTAGCGATCTTGTGTGAAAACGAACGGATGGTTTTATTGAGTAGCGCCGGGATTTTAGAGCCAAAACCCTTAAAAGTGCGTTGTAAAATCCTTTTAGCTAAAATCTTTAAAAAATTAGGCTTGAATTTAGGGTTTTTGAGGAGTAAGGACGCTATGGGGCTTAATCAAGCGATGTATGAAACCTTTAAAAAAGTAGTTAGCGAAGACTTTAGCGATCATTTCAAACGATGCGAGAAAGAAGTTTTATTATTTTGGGGTAAAGATGATAAAGCAACCCCCTTAAGCTCCGCTCAAAAAATGCAAACCCTATTGAAAAGAAGCGCGTTATTCGTTTTAGAAGGGGATCATTTCTTTTTTTTAAACCAAGCAAAAGAGGTTGAAAAACTAGTGGAGAATCATTATCATGCAAAGTCTTAGTTGGCTGAATTTAGCGTTCCGTTGGCTCTTTATAACAGGGCTTGGCTATTATATAATGACTTTATTGCAATGGTATCATTACAGCGTGTTCAGGATCTTAACCAAGCACCACAAAATGCGTTGGCATGGGATTTATTTTCTCTTGCCTTTAGTGGTGTTTATCCTATCGTATGCTTTCAAAATGCCGTTTGTTTTTGATTTCTTTTGCGGCGTGATTCAAATGCCCATGCTCATTGTTTGGGCCAAACGCAACGACAAGCCTTTAGTTTTCACGCCAAGAGTGAAGCGCTTTTTCATCTTCTTGTTACTCTTTTTAATCTTGCATGAAATCTTAAACACAGAATTAGTCCCTTTGAATGGGATTTCGCTCGCGCTGGGCTATTTGTGCTTGTTCATACTCGTTTTAAGCGCTTCTTTAATCTTTGAAAAAGTCTTATCCAAGCAGTATTTGCAAACCGCTAAAGATAAAATCGCCTCTTTAAAAAATTTAAAAGTCATCGCCATTACAGGAAGCTTTGGGAAAACCAGCACTAAAAATTTCTTGCATCAAATCTTACAAACCCAATTCAACGCGCATGCAAGCCCCAAAAGCGTCAATACCCTTTTAGGCATTGCGAACGATATTAATCAGAATTTAGACGATAAGAGCGAAGTCTATATCGCTGAAGCCGGGGCAAGGAATAAGGGCGATATTAAAGAAATCACCCGCCTCATTGAACCGCACCTTGCCGTGGTCGCAGAAGTGGGCGAACAGCATTTAGAATATTTTAAAACTTTAGAAAATATTTGCGAGACTAAAGCGGAATTATTGGATTCCAAGCGCTTAGAAAAAGCCTTTTGTTACTCTATAGAAAAAATCAAACCCTATGCCCCTAAAGATAGCCCTTTAACAGATGTTTCTAGCCTAGTTAAAAACGTCCAATCCACTTTAAAAGGCACTTCTTTTGAAACGCTTTTAGATAGCGTTTGGGAAAGCTTTGAAACGAAGGTTCTAGGGGAGTTTAGCGCTTATAATATCGCTTCAGCGATTTTAATCGCTAAGCATTTAGGATTAGAAACTGAAAGGATCAAACGGCTTGTTTTGGAACTCAACCCTATTGCCCATCGTTTGCAACTTTTAGAAGTGAATCAAAAAATCATTATAGACGATAGCTTTAATGGGAATTTAAAGGGCATGTTAGAGGGCATTCGTTTAGCGAGTTTGTATGAAGGGCGTAAAGTCATTGTAACACCGGGATTAGTGGAAAGCAATATAGAAAGTAATGAAACTTTAGCGCAAAAAATAGACGAGGTTTTTGATGTCGCTATCATCACAGGGGAGTTGAATTCCAAAACGATTGCTTCACAATTGAAAACCCCCCAAAAAATCTTACTCAAGGATAAGGCGCAATTGGAAAATATCTTACAAGCCACCACGATTCAAGGCGATTTGATTTTATTCGCTAATGACGCCCCTAATTACATTTAGGAAATGAACATGCAACATTTATACGCTCCTTGGCGCGAAAGTTATTTGAAAGAGAAAAATAAGAGTTGTGTCTTTTGTGAAATTTCTCAAAACCCTACAAAAGATTCAGAAAACAGAGTGCTTTATAGAAATAGCGATCTCTTTGTTGTGATGAACGCCTACCCTTATAACCCAGGGCATTTGTTGATCATTCCCCATGCGCACAAGGCGAGCGTTGAATTTTTAGAGCTGAATACTTGGCTGAATATGAATGCATTAGTGCCTAAAGCGTTAAAAGCGTTGTATGCTTATGGCGCTCAAGGGATCAATTTGGGTTTGAATTTGCACAGAAACGCCGGAGCAGGAATCCCTGAGCATTTGCACATGCATTTAGTGCCTAGGTTTTTAGGCGATAGCAATTTTATAAGTGTTATCGCTCAAACTAGGGTGTGTGGGATTGATTTAAATGAAACCTATCTTACCTTAAAAAACTTATTAGAAAAGGAGCTTGGTTGAAAACAAACGCTTTTAGTTTGGGTGCGCTACAATTGATTTTAATTCATTTTAGGGAGTGTAAGCGATGAAGGCGTGTGGGTTTAAAACAAAGATGCGTGGGTTTAAGATTTTTTCAGGGAGCGCTCACCCTGCATTTGGCAAAGAAGTGTCAAAGCATTTAGGCATTCCCTTATCCAAAGCGGTGATAGGCAAATTCAGCGATGGCGAAATCAATATCCAAATCAGCGAATCGGTGCGCGGTAAGGATATTTTTATTATCCAGCCCACTTGCGTGCCGGTTAATGACAATTTAATGGAATTGTTAGTCATGGTAGATGCTTTAAGGCGCAGTTCGGCCAATTCTATCACAGCGGTGTTGCCGTATTTTGGCTATGCCAGACAGGACAGAAAAGCGGCTCCAAGAGTGCCTATCACGGCTAAAATGGTCGCTAATTTGATGCAAGAAGTGGGGATTGAAAGGATCATTACGATGGATTTGCATGCCGGGCAAATCCAAGGCTTTTTTGATGTGCCGGTGGATAATTTATACGGATCTATCGTTTTTAGAGATTATATCCGCTCTAAAGCGTTAAAAAACCCTGTGATCGCTAGCCCTGATGTGGGTGGGGTTACAAGAGCCAGGTATTTTGCTAATCAAATGGGCTTAGATTTAATCATCGTGGATAAGCGCCGTGAAAAAGCTAATGAAAGCGAAGTGATGAATATTATCGGCTCAGCAAAGGAGCGCGATGTGATTTTAGTGGATGACATGATTGATACCGCAGGCACGATCTGTAAAGCCGCTTTGGCTCTAAAAGAGCAAGGGGCGACTTCTGTCATGGCGTTAGGCACGCATGCGGTTTTGAGCGGGAATGCAATCAAGCGCATTAAAGAAAGTGCGTTAGATGAAGTGGTGGTAACTAACTCTATCCCTTTAGTTCAAAAATGCGATAAAATCACCACCTTAAGCGTAGCGTCCTTATTTGCGGAAGTGATCAGAAGGATTTATCATAACGAAAGCGTCCAATCGCTTTTCACTTAAAAAAAGCGGGAGTGGTGGATTCTGTAGGACTTGAACCTACGACCAATCGGTTATGAGCCGAGCGCTCTGACCAGCTGAGCTAAGAATCCAAAATTCCCAAAGGATGGTTTGCTATTGTATCCAAAAATATAGCGAAAAGCAAGCAGGTTTTCTAAGATCCCAAATAGGATCATAAAAGTGATAAAACTGCTCCCCCCGTAGCTGAATAAGGGTAAGGGAATCCCCACCACAGGGGCTAACCCTAAAGTCATGGCGATATTCACGCTGGAATAAACAAAGATTAAAATAGAAATCCCAAGGGCTACAATCTTTAAAAACCAATCGCTGTTGCTTTCAAACAGATAAAAAAATAAATGCAAACTCAAGCCTATATAAATCGCAAAAAGCAACATAGCCCCTAAAAACCCAAAACGCTCCACGAAGTAAGCAAAGATAAAATCGCTCGTTGCAATAGGCAAGAATTTGAATTTGGTTTGCGTGCAAGTCTCTTTAGATTTGCCTAAAAACCCGCCTGAACCTATAGCGATAATGGATTGCATGACATGGTAATTAGGCTTTTCAGAAAGAAAGTCTGCGATGCGCTTTTTTTGGTAATCATGCAAAAAATGATAAGCGATAGGCGAAGCCACTAAAAGAGCGACAAAAAGAGGGAGCCACACCCTAGTCCTTAAACCCACGATAAGTAAAATCCCAAAACCCATAATCAGCACAATAAGAGCCGTGCCTAAATCAGGCTGTTTTAAAATCAAAGCCGCCGGTAAGCAAATGTAAAAACTAAGCTTTAAAAACATACCCCAATCATAGCCTTTAAAAGGGGGTGGGTTGATTTTAATCAAATGCGCCAATAACAAAAGGATAGCGATTTTCACGGGTTCGCTAGGCTGTAAAGTGATAGAGGTAAAGGGAATGACTAGCCATCGTTGCGCCCCAAGCTTGCTTGATCCCATAAAATCCACTAACGCTAATAAAATAACGCATGCCCAATAAAACATAAAGAGCCACCGATCGAGCTTCCTGAAAGGGATAAAAAACACGATCCAAAAGAGAAGAAACCCTATCGCATAATAAACCCCTTGCTTTAAGCTCAAAGCCGCGCTGCTCTCAAAAATCAATAAGAAAGAAACCGCCAACAAGGGGACGATAAACACAAAAGGCAAGAAATCAAAATGCATCCAGATTCTTTTGTCTAATGCCATGCGTTTTTCATCACCCCTAATCTTATGGTTTTAATTTTTTGATGGTATCCAAACTGAGATAACTCTCCTTAAAAAGAGATTTTATCGTATCCATTGCAGGCAATTCCACTTCGCCCGTCTCATCGTTAAAGCACTTTTCTAGCACTTTCAAATAAGCAAACCCAATGCCTTCTGTAATAATCGCAGCGGTTGCACCCCCTGCAACACTCCCCACAACAGGAATGAATTTAAGGAAGCCATTAACGAGCGTTCTCCCCACTTGCGCGACTGCGGTTACGCCTAACAATCCGGTGATGAGCGATGTGGCTACAGAATCTTCGATTTTCACTCCAAAAGCGTCATTCATTTTGTAGATCATTCCTTCTTGAATGGGCGCAATAGCGAGCGCATCGCTAAAAGGTATGGGGATAAGCCCAGCCGCTCCAGCGGCTCCTGATGCAACATGGATAATGGTTTTACTTTCTTCTATCATAGCTTGTTTTCTTGCTTGGATATTAGCTTTTTGAATCCGCAAGAAATGCTTTTCTTTGTTTTTCTCAGCTTCTATCAAGCATTTTTTCGTTTCATCTACCAATTCTTCTAAACCTTCAACAGGGACTTTCAACCCCCTAAATAAAAACGCAACGGAATTGACTCTCGCATAGGCTTTGATAAAACCTTTAAACCCTCATTCTTCATCTATGATCTCTTTAGTTTCTTTAACAAAGGCATCGCCGGCTTCGGCTTGAGTGTTTGTGAAAACGAAAATCGTTGGAATATTCCAATTTTTAGCAAAGCTTAATAACTCTCTCTTGAACCCTAGGATAAGACTCTAGAATGCACAAATACGCTATATGAGAGATATTCAGAAAGCTTATCTATATTTAACTCGCCCATTTTTTTATTGAACGCACCGCCTAAAAAATTATCATGTTCCATTAAAACCCCTTTATAGAATGATTTAAGATATAAGGATTATGGGTTATAGAGTATTAATAACTAATGAATAGAAACATGATTTTTTAAGGTTTTGAGTAAAATAATGGTTTTTAAAAATGCAAAAAGAG
>NZ_MTWR01000060.1:0-214 GCF_001998165.1 Helicobacter pylori
AATTTTTGGTGCAACCGCCGATATTGGCTGGATCACAGGGCACACTTATGTGGTTTATGGGCCTTTAGCTTGTGGGGCGACTAGATCGCATTGGTATTCATCGCACATTTTAATGAGCGATTTTTCAATCAAATCCCTTTCATCAGCGACGATTTCATAATGAAATTCTAAAGGATTGAGCAGATATTCGCTCAACACTTCTTGTATCGCCTTC
>NZ_MTWR01000061.1:0-3601 GCF_001998165.1 Helicobacter pylori
ACACCAACACGCCTTTAAAATCCTTTAAAAACTCCATTTCTAAAAGCATGAACGCCAACCTCAAACGGCTGTATTCTCCAGAGCTTAAGGTTTCTAATTGGGAATTTTGCAAATTCAAAACGAGTTTTTGAGCGCCTTTTTCGCTCATGGGGGCTTCTTCTAAAACCAAACTAGGGCTTTTTAGGAGCAAATCTTTCGCTTTAGCGCTTAAAAGAGCGTTAAAACCGGCTAAATACTCTTTTCTAAAGCCGCTTATTTCTTCGCATAATTTCAAGCATTCGGTTTTTAGTTGCTCTATTTCTTTGTGGTAAGTTTCGCAATAATTATCAATTTCTTTTAGGTTATGCAATTCGTTTTTAACATGCCCTAATCGTTCTTTAGCATGCGTAATACTCCCATAATCCTTAATGATCCCACTTAGCATGCCAAGCCTTTCTAGCACTTTTTCAATATCCAAACGCTCGCACTCTTCTAATTTAGCCTGCTCTTTTTCCAATAGAGCGCTCGCTTCTAATAAAGCGCTTTTTAAAAATTCAGCGCTATGGCCCACGCTCTCTAAAGCATGCGTGATTTTGTGGGTATTTTCTAGCACCTCTAACGCCAGAGCGATTTTATCGTTCAATTTTTCCTTACTGGAAAGCAATTTTTTCTGCTCTAAAAGGCGTTCGTATTCATCTTCTTTTAAATCCAATCTCTCTAATTTCATTTTTTCAAAATTCAAACGCTCTTCTAAATCCTTTTGGAAACGCTTTTTATCCTCTAATAATCGCCTTTCTTTTTCTAGCTTTTCTAAATGGGTGAATTTTTCTTCAAGTGCGCCTAAAAGGGGGCTAAACGCCTTATTTTGGTTTTGGATATAGCCATCCAGTAAGGAGAGCATTAAAATATCATTGAGTTCATTCTGGCTGAATCTGTCGTTAGATAGGCGTTTGATCAAACCTTTTAATAACGCTTTGAGTGTGTTTTTAGACAGGCTTGTTTGGTTTAAAAAATAGCGCGTTTTTTCTTTTTTAATCACGCTGATGACTAAGGGTTCATGTTCATCTTCTCTAAAAATGCCGTATTCTTCAGTGTCTAAAAAAGGCGCGATCAATTCCACTTCAATGCTTGAAGCGTTGCTCTCTTTAAGCCCAAACGCCCCTAAAAGGCTCGCAATAAGAACGCTTTTTCCCACCCCACTAGCCCCACTAATCGCGCTCAAGCCGTCTTTAAACTCCAAATCCAATTTTTCAAAAACAGCGTTTTGACGCACCTTTAAGCGTGTGATTTGAGCGTTATTAAAATCTCGCATGTTTTACCCTTTTTATCTTTTTTTGCTAGGGCTTTCCCCCCATAAGAGCTTTTCTTTAAGCACTTTAAAATAATCCCTTGAATTTTTTTGTAAGAGTTTGGTGGTCGTGGGGCTTTTTTGAATGTATAGGGGTTGGTTGGCCTTTAAATCATAGGTGGCTTGCCCATCAATGACCACAAGAGCGTCTTCATAAGCGCAAAAATTCAAACAAAATTCCGCTCCTAACACTAAAGGGCGTTGCGTTAAAGAGAAATCGCACAAGGGCGTTAAAATATAGCTCTGGCTTAAAGCATGCACAATAGGTCCATGAGCGCTCAAATTATAAGCGGTTGAGCCTAGGGGCGTGGCAATGATAAGCCCATCGCCTTTATAGGTGTTAAAGGGCGTATGGCCCACATAAGCTTGGATGTCTAAAACCCCTAAAGCTTTTTTTTTGGCGATCACAATTTCATTGATCGCATAAAAAGAGGTTTTTCCAATACGGCCCTCTAAAGCCAAATGCTCTTCTAATTTGATCCTATCTTGCTTGAGATCTTGTAAGAAACCTTTCAAACCATTCAATTCAACCGCGCTCAAAAACCCTAAATTCCCTATTCTAACCCCAAAACATGGCTTATTGTAAGAATGCGTCATTCTTAAAGCCCCTAAAATCGTGCCATCGCCCCCTAAACATAAAAACGCATAGGCTTTTTCTATTAAGCGTTCATCTTTTACTCCATCAAGGCCATCAATCATAAAGCTTTCAAACCCTTCATCTTCTAAAAGCCTTAAAACCCATTCTTTAGCTCGCTCTAGCTTTTCAAAAAGAGAGTTTTGATAATGGGTAGGCCGCACAAACACGCCGATAGTTTGATGTGAATCTTTCATGCGTATATTGTAGCTTAAAGCTTGAAACAAAATTTTAAAAAAAAAGGGTTTTAGCCGCTTTTTATTAATCTTATGTGGAATTCATAAGGAGTTTTTATTTTTATTAATGTTTCATTCTTTAATCGTTTTTAATTGTTTTTTGGGTATTCTTTTTAAGAATGTAAGCATTATGTTAAGGAATCATACATGAAAAAATTTTTTTCTAAACCTTTGTTAGCTTTGGTTGTTTCTATGAATGCACTACTAGCTATGGATGGTAATGGCGTTTTTTTAGGGGCGGGTTATTTGCAAGGACAAGCCCAAATGCATGCGGATATTAATTCTCAAAAACAAGCCACTAACGCTACTATCAAGGGCTTTGATGCGCTTTTAGGGTATCAATTTTTCTTTGAAAAACACTTTGGCTTACGCCTTTATGGGTTTTTTGACTACGCTCATGCCAATTCCATTAGGCTTAAAAACCCTAACTATAACAGCGAAGCGGCGCAAGTGGCTAGTCAAATTCTTGGGAAACAAGAAATCAATCGTTTAACAAACATTGCCGATCCCAGAACTTTTGAGCCAAACATGCTCACTTATGGGGGGGCTATGGATGTGATGGTCAATGTCATCAATAACGGCATCATGAGTTTGGGGGCTTTTGGTGGGGTGCAATTGGCCGGCAATTCATGGCTTATGGCGACACCGAGCTTTGAGGGCATTTTAGTGGAACAAGCCCTTGTGAGCAAGAAAGCCACTTCTTTCCAATTTTTATTCAATGTGGGGGCTCGCTTAAGGATCTTAAAACATTCCAGCATTGAAGCGGGCGTGAAATTCCCCATGCTAAAGAAAAACCCCTATATCACTGCAAAAAATTTGGATATAGGGTTTAGGCGCGTGTATTCGTGGTATGTGAATTACGTGTTCACTTTCTAGGGGCGCGTCCCTAGAGCGTTAGAACGCTCTCAATTTTTTGGATCAACTCTTCTTTTCTTTTTTCTAAACTTGTGGGCGTCCATTCTGTGTAGCGGCACACATCGTTTTTAGTCATATCATAGCAAGTCATCACCCTAAAAGTTTTCTTATTGTCTAGCGCGATAGTTTTCCCCATGTAGATTTCTTTTTTCTCTTTGAAAGCTTGGTTTAAAGCTTGGTTTAAAGCTTTGGTGTTTTTCTTGCCCCCTAAAAGCGTGAGGTTGGCTAAAGAATGCGTGTATAATTCCCTTTCTTCTTCGTTAAAGTCTTTCACCCATTGGCTTGAAGGATCGGGGTTTTGGGGCAGAATGCGTTCAACATGCAAATCGTCATCCATTTTAATGTAAGCGGGGTTGGCGTTATCGCTCATGAAATATTCCCCTAAAATGAGAACGGGTTTGAGCCATGAATTTTTTTTGACGGATTTACCAGCGAAGTAGAATTTCGGGTATAAGTAGTAGTCTTGTAGGTTTTCTTTAAAGCGTTGCG
>NZ_MTWR01000062.1:0-2134 GCF_001998165.1 Helicobacter pylori
GCTTAAGGTTTGCTTAAATTATAAAAATTTTTGACAGAGTAAGTTAAAATTTTAAAACGATTGGGTTTTGAGAAATCTAAATACCGCCAAAAACACGCACGCATTCCCCATAAAACCACTATTATAAGCGCTAATTTATCTCTGTTTTCAAAAATCACTCCATAGTAGAGCAAAAAATGAAATCATGGATTAGAAAAATCCGCTTAAGCTAACCCTTTTAAATTGGGTGCTTTTTTGTCCCCTTGGTGGGGGGATCGTGTTAGTTCTTCTTAAAGAGTTGGTCTTTAAATGGGTTGTTAAAAGGCTCGTTGGGGGAAAAGTTCTTTTTCTTGGAGGTGTACTGATTTTTTGGCAAGTTATCTACAATGTCAGCGACACTGCGTTCTCTCACATTGCAAGACTTCTTCAAGTCTGAAGGGACAGAATTGGGGCTTTCTTGAATGTTAGCAATGAAGACTTCAAAGCCTTTCTCCCAAGCGGCTTCTAACACAGGCACAAAATCGGTATCCCTGCTGAACAGCAAAATACACTCTCCTTGTTTGGTGCAATATAGCCTAGTAATATCGTGCGCCAACAGCGCATCAACTTGTTTTTGACGCAACTTTAAGTAAGGTATGAAAATCTTGGCTTCTAGACCATTATAGACTTCTTTGTCTTCGAACTTATATACGAATTTGAACTTTACCCACCCGACTCGTAATTTCACTTGATTTTGTTGGGCGATCGCATGGTTGAAAGATTGGATAATCCCTGATTTATTCACTCTTTCCTCATAATCTTTAGGATTCTTCTCTTTATACTCCTCAAGTTCTTCGTTTTTATTGCCCTTGATTCTAGGTTCAACTTCTGTGAAAGGCTCAGATACATAAAAATAAATCCGCTTCAATTTCTCTTTAGGCTCCAAAAACGAACGGATTAGCGCTAAGAGTTGCTCGGGGTTGTTGAAATTAAAATTAGACTCTTTTAAACGCTCATCCGTTTCTTGGATTGCCTTCAAATCGGCGAGGAGATTTTCCCAATCCACAAAAATCGTGGTTTCAGTTTTTTCCATGCTTTCTCCCAAAATATGAATTTTGCCATGTTTTTTAAAATAAAATAAAGGTTCTGTTCTCATCAAACAGACACCAAAAGCCTTAATTAATTTCTTTCATTTTTTAAAAACTTTATAGTAAAACTTTCTTAAGAATATAATATAAGGGGATATTTCGCGCTTTAGTACTTTCAAACCCTTTAAATCCCCCTAACTTGATCGCTTTTTTTAAGGAGTTATCGTTTAACTTGCGTCAAGCTTTTTGTATTTTGATGGTAAAAAATGCTTTTTAACCTTTTTTAAAATTTGACAACCAACGCCCCGTTAGAGCCAAAAATTCAGTTTAACAGATAGCAAGCTAGAAAAGAAGCGGTTAAAGCCTTGCCTTGAAAAAAAACGAACGCTAAAGAAAGCTTTAAAAAAGTTGGTAGTAAAAACTAAAATAAAACTAAAATAAAAACTATAAGAGGGATTAAAAAACTCTTTTTCAAGCCAATCCAATCAATTGAAAAAAGCTTTGCCCTATTTTTAAAAAGCGGTCAAAAAAACGGATTTCAACCCCTAAAGAACGTTTCACCCATTAGCATGATGGATAAAAGAATCTTAACAGAAATTAATGGCGAACTTCTTTAATCCTTGCTGCCTTACCTCTCCTATCGCGCAAATAGTAGAGCTTCGCGCGGCGCACCCTACCCACACGCAACACTTCAACGCTCGCCAAACTTTCGCTATAGAAAGGGAAAATTTTCTCCACGCCGATATTGTTAGCCCCTATTTTACGCACGCAAAAAGTCTTATCCACGCCATTGCCTCTAATCGCAATGCACACGCCTTCAAAATACTGAGTTCGTGTTTTTTCGCCTTCTTTAATGGTGATACCAAGCCTCAAAGTATCGCCGGCTTTAAATGCTGGCATGGTCTTGTCTTTTAATTGAGCGTCTTCAAACTGCTGAATGTAGCGGTTTTTCATGTGTTTTCCTTAATGTCAATTTCATGATTTGTGCTGTTTGAATAAATCAAGGCGGTAAAATTTTGTCCTTAATTTTGACAAATCAAGTTTTAGTTGCTTGATTTTAGCATGATTTCCTTTAGAATATTCTAAAG
>NZ_MTWR01000063.1:0-22638 GCF_001998165.1 Helicobacter pylori
GACTTTTTTGCAAGTTAGTGTTCATGCTAGGGGCTAGGATTTTAGGGGAAGCGCAAGCTAAAAAAGTCGCGCTTACGATATTATCCGCTAAAGCGTGAGCGATTTTAGACAAGCTGTTAGCGCTTAAAGGGGCAAAGATGAGTAAATCAGCATCAGCAGCGCATGCGATGTGGTTGTGGTGCAATTTGTTTTGGTGGTTGTAATACCATTTTTCATTACGATCATGCAAGACTTTATGGTGGCTCAAAGCTTCAAAACTTAAGGGCTTGATGAATTTTTTTGTGCCCTTACTCATCACCACTTGGATACTAGCCCCGCTTTTAAACAACAAGCGCGTTAATTCTAGGGATTTATACGCCGCAATAGATCCGCTCACGAGCAATAAAACGCGCTTGTTTTCTAACAATCTTAAGGGGTAAAATAAATCTTCTAAAAAATTCATAGTAATTTTAACAAATCATCAGGCTCTAGCCATTGGCTGTTATTATGGCTGCTGTATTCAAAATCGGGGGCGACTTTTTGGCCTTTTTCGTGGAGTCTGGTGAGCGTGTAATCTTTAGGCGTTTGGAAGCTTATGGTGGGCTGAATGATAAAAAAGTCTTCAAATTCTAGGGCCAAATGGCTTTCATCTTTAGGGATCATCACTTCATGGAGTTTTTCGCCCGGGCGAATCCCTATGATTTTAGTAGGGGTATTGGGGGCTAGGGCTTTAGCGAGATCAGTCATTTTCATGCTAGGGATTTTAGGCACAAAAATTTCACCCCCATGCATTCTTTTCAAGCTTTTAAGCACAAAAGAAACCCCCTCATCTAAAGTGATCCAAAATCGTGTCATGCGAGTGTCTGTAATGGGGATTTCACTCGCTTTGTTTTGGACTAATTTTTTAAAAAAAGGCACCACGCTCCCACGACTCCCCACCACATTACCATAACGCACCACGCTAAATTGCGTTTGAGAAGAGCCTTTAAAGTTGTTCGCGCTCACAAAGAGCTTATCGCTGCACAATTTGGTTGCGCCGTAGAGGTTAATGGGGTTAGCGGCTTTATCGGTGCTTAGGGCGATGACCTGGCTGATTTCATTTTTTAAGCATGCGTTAATCACGTTGCTCGCCCCCATGATATTGGTTTTAATGCATTCTAGGGGGTTGTATTCAGCGATGGGCACATGCTTGAGCGCAGCCGCATGGATACAAATATCCACGCCCTCTAAAGCGTAATTCAAGCGCTCTAAATCCCTGACATCGCCAATAAAAAAACGCATCCTAGGATCATTGAATTCCATGGCCATTTCGCTTTGTTTCAATTCATCTCGGCTATAAACGATGATTTTTTTAGCGTTGGTGGTGTCTAAAACCTTACGAACAAAGCGCTTGCCAAAACTCCCAGTGCCACCGGTGATTAAAATCGTTTGGTTATCTAGCATGTTTTGATGATTTGGCATGTTTTACCAGCGATAGCCTAAAGAAGCGCTAAAGATTCTCAATTGCCCAATACTTGGGGATTGATACAAACTGGAGCGGTTGCTTTTAAAAGTGAAACTCCCCGCTACGCCCAAATCAAAGCCCCTAAAATTGTATTTAGTCCCAAAAGCCACGGTATAGCCATTAGAATCTGGGATACCTATCGCATCTTGGGGGCTTGGGGCTTGGTCATAATCAATAGCGCCCATTAGACGAAGGCTTTTACCCATGTAAGTTACCCCTAATCTAAAGGTGTTGGTGTCCCTCCAGCCAGCCCCCATGTTCATCACGCTTTTAAAATTCGCTAGGCCTACCATTTTTTTAAGCGTTTCAGAGTCTAGTGAAGCCACCGTTCCGCTCAAGCCCTTGTAAGTGGCGTTCGCAAAATCAGGGGTTACTAAAAATTTATTCCCTTGACTCCAAAAAGTGCGCTCAAACACCCCTTCTATTCTTAAATGGTCTTTAAAAAATTGGTGGGCGTAGGCTAGGCTTAGGGTTTGGGGGAGTGAAACATTGATATTCAAGCTGCCTTTAGTCAAAACGCTCCCTAAAGAAGGACCAAGCTCGGTGACAGCCACTAGAGCGCCTTTCATATTGAATGTAACTGAGGAATTATACACCACAGAAAACATGCCATGATCAAAGATACGCAAACTCGAACCCACTCTATACCCCCCTGATACGCCTTGCCCGTTAGATTTTTGCACGACTTGAGTCGTGCCATAAAGATTCGCGCTCGCTTTGATTAAGCCGCTATAACCCATGATTTTTTTCAAGCCGTTATAAAACTCTTGACAGCTTTGATCGCTCATATCCCCACCGGCTTTTTGGCAATTAAGCGCTGGTTGGTAGCCAATATTGCCTAATAAAGTCATCATGTTGCTTGGCACTTGATCGGCAAAAACATTGTTGGGTAAATTTAAAATTTGCTCCGCGCTCAAAACCGAAGCGCCCTCTAAAGGCACATAAACGGTGTTATTAAAGCTCCCGGTCGCATAAAGCCCCCTTAAGCCCACGCCCACGGAAAAGCGCTTATTAACAGTATAGCTCATGCTAGGGGCAAGCTCTACCATCATGATAAACACGTCATGCAAAAATTCCCCCCCCTTACCATTCCATTTCATGCCTAACCCGCTAGGAGCGGTAAAACTCCCCCCAAAAGTGAAGCCGTTATGCGTGCGCGTTTTATAAAAGAATTTGGGTAAAACAAAATTAGTCGTGCCTGTCCAGCCATTCACGATTTGAGAATCAGGCTTTGAAGCAAGGGTTACGACTTTTTGATTGGTTAAGTTCATAAGCCCTTGAACCCGATTGATTGCTTGTGATAAGCCATTGGTAGCAGCCGTATTGCCAAGCGCTTTAAGGATATTGCCAAGCCCTATAGTGTTGATGATGCCTAAAATATTTTGTTGGCTTTTATCAATTTCTAAACTCGTTACCGAATACAAGCCTTGATTAGTCGTAGGGACTTTAAAGCTAAAGGCCGGGATATTGATCACGGTGGTGGTCATTTCAAATTCGCTTCTGTTTTCACCCCAATCGTTAGTAAAGCCCATATTCGCCGGGTTGTAAAAGGAAGCGTCAGCGCCCCTAGCCCCAGCGACATACGCCGAGCCTAAAGCCGTGCCATTCAGGCTTTGTTCTTGGATTTTAAAGCCATTGGCATAAGAAAGCAAAGGTAGGCTCAGAGCGATTAAATGGCGTTTTTTGAGCTTTTTAAAACAACAAAGTGGGGAAAAGTTTTTCATTGGAGCTCGCTATCAGCGTTTTCATTATCTTCTAAATCTTGCAAAGAAGGCTCATAGGGTTCAATCCTAATAGCAATTTTTTGCGTCAAATTTTGGAAAGAAATCAGGCCATTTTTTCTTTCATAAAGGATAATTTCCCCGCTTTTTTGAAACCTTTGGATCACGTATTCAGGGGTTAGGTGGCGTTTCCCTAAGCCTTTAAAAATATCCCTCCCTAAAACAATGTCATCAAACAAATCCCCATAGCTCACTTTACCAAACAAATCCCTTGCAACAATCCATTTGGCCGAACATTTTTGGCTAAAACAAATGCTCCGTTTAGTCATGTAAATATCGCCTACTTTTTGGCTGAGCTTATAAAGGGTTACTTCAGTATTATGGTCTTTATCGGTTTTAATCGTGCCGTAATCATAAAAGCGAAAAACCGGCGTGTTAATATAAATGAGCCTGAATTGGCGCAAGGCATTCAAAGTCTCTTCTCTTTTTTTATTGGCTTCTTCTTGTCTGATTTGCTCCCTAGTTTTGGGGGTTTGCTTAGAAAAAGGGTGCTTGGAGCAAGAGACAAAAAAAAGCGTCATGAAAAATAATAAAAAAGCACTTCTAAAATACCGCATGTATTATAGAGTAAGAGAGTTTATCCTCTCGCTCCGCTCAAAATACGATACCAAATCCTGCCGTCTAATTTAAGCTCCATGCTCACTTGACACAAGCCGTCTTTATAGATGGTCTCAGTGATTTCAGCGTTACGAATGAGAGCATTGACTCTCGTTTTAATCACGGAATTTTGTAAAACCATGTCTTTGACGGTGTCTTGAGCGTTCACCCTAATACCATACATTTTTTCACCCAATTGGCGGTAGCCATCAACAATGGCCGCTCGCTTGGCCAAAGCCAAGGCTTGAGAGGGCGAAATGGTGGATTCTGGAGCCACACCCATGCCCACTGCGTTCAATTCAATGACATTATTAGGCGTGAGAATGGGGGTGTTAGGGATAGCGTTAGTGGGGTTAGAGCTAATGATGGGCTGATTGTTATTCTCAAAGCGTGGGCTTGGGAGAGGCTGAATGCTCTTTCTGGGGGTGAAATTGGTTGGAGGATAAATGGGGGCTTGCAAGCCATTAGCTGAAGGGGGGATTAGCTGGGCGTTAGTGTTACGTTTTTTAAAGAGACTGCAACCGCTTATCAAAAGAGTGGCGACAAGTAACGAATTAATACCAAAAAAGGCAGAGTGCAAACGCATGGGCATTTCCTTAAAATGAGTTCATCAAGTCTATTATATCATTTTTGAAGGGATTTGTCATGCGTATATTCTCACTAATCTTATAAGGCTAGTGGGTTTTAATTTAAGATCTAGGGGATTATGATTTATTTTTTGGCTTTCCTAAAATTTTAATAGGGATAACTCAATTTTTTAAAAAAGGGGGATTTTAATGGCTTGATTGTATCGTTTTAAGATTTTATTTGATGATAAAACTCATTTTTTAAGTTTGATTTTTAAATTCATTTTCTTAAGGGGGTAGGGGGTATTTTGAAAAATTCCCTCCCTACAACCCACAACTAAAAACCCCCTAAAGAGCGCTTTTTAAGAGGTTATGGCTTGCTTTTTGCAAAATCTTTTTAATTGTAAAAAACGCTTTGAATATTTTTTAAATAAGATGAGAAATAAAATAAAATTTTTTTTTAAATTCCTATGATAATAAAAATAGTGCGAGTGGTGTCCTTGGCGGGATTCGAACCCACGACCTTACGATTAGGAATCATACGCTCTATCCAGCTGAGCTACAAGGACATTTTATTAAGCAAGCAAGAAACTTACCATCTATTGATAAGTCCCTTGCTGAGTGGAAATTTACTTGCCTTCTTCAACTTTTTGTTTAAGGATTTTACCGGGTTTGAATTTAGGTACTCGTTTGTCTTCGGTTTTATATGTTTTATCGCTTCCTGGAACTTTACCCTCTTTGCCTTTTTGCTCTGCGGTTTCAAATTTGCCAAAACCAATCAACTCCACGCTCTCACCCTTGCTTAAAGCTGTCTCTACCGCTAGAGTAAAGGCACTGATCGCTTCTTCGGCTTCTCTTTTGCTGTTGTATTTACCCGCTTCTTTAACCAAATCAATAAATTCCGCTTTGTTCATGTGGATAACCCCTTTTCTAATAGATGCTAAAACCAAGCGATTTAACCGCCTAGCTTGACTGATTGAGCGGTAATTATAATCAAATCCTAAAGATAAATCAAGCAAAAACGCTTTTTTAAGGGGGTTTAACGCATAAAAAATTTAATTTTGTTGGGCGCTTTTTTTATCTTTAGCGTTAAGGATTAAGGGCGTGCCTAAAAAATTAAATTCTTTCCTTAAGGTGTTAATCAAATAGCGTTTGTAACTGAAATGCAAGGCTTTAGGGCGATTCATTATAAGAGAGATTTGAGGGGGTTTGGTGGCAAATTGCGTGGCGTAATACACTTTCACTAATTTCCCGCCATCGCTTGGTAAGGGGTGTTTTTGAGTGGCTTGATTGATCACGCTATTGAGCAAGCTTGTGGGAATGCGTTTGGAAAAACACTCATAGACTTCTATGATTTTATGCTTGATTTCATCTATATGGCGCGCTTTTAAGCAGCTGGTTGTGATCACGGGGGCGTATTCTAAAAAGCGGAATTTCCTTTTTAGAGTTGCCATGATTTCTTCATAAGGGGCGTAGCGGATGTCCCATTTGTTTAAAATAAGAATGATGCCTAAAGAGTGTTTATCCGCTAAAGAGCTGATCTTTTCGTCTAATTCCACAAAAGGAGCGCTCACGTCTAAAACTAAAAGTGCGATGTGGGATTTTTCTAAGGCTTTTTGCGTGCGTTCTAGCGCGTATTTTTCAATGCCTAAGATTTTACCCCTATGCCTGATGCCAGCGGTATCCACAAAGCAGATTTTTTGATCGCCTATGAGAATAGTTTCATCTATGGGGTCAATGGTCGTGCCAGCCACGCTAGAAACAAGGCTCCTTTCTTTTTTCGTGAGCGCGTTTAAGAGCGAGCTTTTGCCCACATTCACCCTCCCAATGATGCCTACTTGAATGATCTCTTCTTCTTTATTTTCTTCTAAAGCGTTATTAGGGGTTTCTAGGCTTTCTAAAATATCCGCATCCAAATCTTGCTCTATGATTTGGTTTAAATTCAATGCGTTCAATACCGCATCAATTAATGCGCTAATGCCCCTATTGTGCGAAACGGAGATGTTAAAACTTTTTGGCGCGCCAAAAGAAGAAAACGCATAAGATCGCTCTTTTTCTTTGTCGTTATCAATTTTATTGATCACTAAAAAGCAGTTAGGGTTGGTTTTAAAAACCTCTCTAAAAAGCTTAAGATCTTCATCGCTAGGGATAGACTTGCCATCCACAACGTATAAAATCAAATCGCTCATTTGAGCGGCTTTTAAATTAAGGGCTTTGATTTCTTTAGACAAAAGAGCGTCTTTAGCCATGCCCCCTGTGTCTAGCAATTCCACTTCATGACCATTTAGTGCGATTTTTCGTTTGTTAATGTCTCGTGTAGTGCCTGCAAAATCTGAAGTGATAGCGATCCTTTCTCTAGCCAGGCGGTTAAATAGTGAGCTTTTCCCCACATTAGGCTGGCCTAAAATCGCAATGGTTTTTAAAGTTTTATGGCTTGTATTCATCTTTTTTATCGCTTCAATTTAATCAAAATTAGATTACAATATTATAGTTATTTAAAGCTTAAATAAGGGTCTGGCATTGTTTTTAGTCAAAAAAATAAGCGTGGTAGTAGTGGTTTTAATATGCTTTTTAGCTTGCTCGCAAGAGAGCTTTATCAAAATGCAAAAAAAAGCCCAAGAGCAAGAAAATGACGGCTCTAAACGCCCTAGCTATGTGGATTCGGATTATGAAGTCTTTAGCGAAACGATTTTTTTACAAAACATGGTGTATCAGTCTATAGAGGAAAGAAACGCTTTTTTCCAACTGACTAAAGATGAGGATAATTCTTTTAACCCTGAAAATTCCGTGATTTTATTGAATGAACCAAGCGATAACGATACAAAAAATCCGCCTTTATACCCAAATGAGTCTCACAACAACACTAATAATGCCAATAATGATATAAAAAACCCGTTCCTTTACAAGCCCAAAAGAAAAACAAAAAACCCAAAACTCATTGAATATTCCCAACAAGATTTCTACCCCCTAAAAAATGGGGATATTATCATGAGCAGAGAAGGGGATCAATGGTTGATAGAAATCCAATCCAAAGCCTTGAAGCGTTTTTTAAAAGATCAAAACGATAAAGATCGCCAGATCCAAACTTTCACTTTTAATGACACTAAAACGCAAATCGCGCAATTTAAGGGCAAGATTTCTTCGTATGTTTATACCACCAATGACAGCGATTTGAGTTTAAGGCCTTTTTATGAATCCTTTTTGTTAGAAAAAAAGAGCGATGATCTTTATACGATAGGGGCGATAGGGGATAAGGCTTTAGACGCCATTGAGATTTCAAAGTGTCAAATGGTGTTAAAAAAGCATTCAACCGATAAATTAGACAGCCAGCATAAAGCCATCAGTATTGATTTGGATTTTAAAAAAGAGCGCTTTAAGAGCGATACGGAACTTTTTTTAGAATGCCAAAGTTAGGGCGTTTATTACGACAATTTAGATTTTTTTGGGTAGCATGTTAGCGTTTCAAAGGCATGGATATTGTTAAAAAGTAAGGAATGTTTATGTGGATCACCCAAGAAATCACGCCGTATTTGCGTAAAGAATACACCATAGAAGCGAAATTATTAGATGTTAGAAGCGAGCATAATATCTTAGAGATTTTTAAATCTAAGGATTTTGGTGAAATTGCGATGCTCAACCGCCAATTATTATTCAAGAATTTTTTGCACATTGAAAGCGAGTTGCTCGCTCATATGGGGGGTTGCACCAAGAAAGAGCTTAAAGAAGTTTTGATTGTGGATGGGTTTGATTTGGAATTAGCCCACCAGCTTTTTAAATACGACACGCGTATAGATTTTGTGCAAGCGGATGAAAAGATTTTGGATAGCTTCATTAGTTTTTTCCCCCATTTCCATGAAGTGAAAAATAATAAGAATTTCACGCACGCTAAACAACTCTTAGATTTAGACATTAAAAAATACGATTTGATTCTTTGCTTGCAAGAGCCGGATATTCATAAAATAGATGGTTTAAAAAGAATGCTTAAAGAAGATGGGGTGTTTATTTCGGTAACCAAACACCCATTATTAGAGCATGTGAGCATGCAAAATGCCCTTAAAAATATGGGCGAGTTTTTTTCTGTTGCCATGCCTTTTGTAGCGCCTTTAAGGATTTTGAGCAATAAGGGTTATATTTATGCTTCTTTTAAAACCCACCCCTTAAAAGATTTAATGGCGCCAAAAATAGAAGCGCTAAAAAGCGTGAGGTACTATAACGAAGACATTCATAGGGCTGCATTCGCTTTGCCTAAAAATTTACAAGAAGTCTTTAAAGACAATATCAAATCTTAAAATGGTTTTAAAAAACGCTATCGCTCTAACAGGGGGGATAGGCACCGGTAAAAGCACCACCCTTAAAATATTAGAATCACAAGGCTATAAAATTTTAGATGCGGATAAGATCGCCCACCAATTATTGCAAGAGCACCGGTTTAAAATCGCCCAACATTTTGGATCAGATATTTTAGAAAAGGATATTTTAAACAGAAAAAAACTTGGCACTATCGTGTTTCAAAAGGCTAATGAGTTAAAATGGCTAGAGGATTTTTTACACCCCTTAATCCGTGAGCGCATGCTTAAAAAAGCCTATGAATTAGAAAAGAATCATCAAGCGTATTTTTTAGACATCCCTTTGTTTTTTGAAGTGGGGGGTAAAAAACGCTATCCTGTGAGTAGGGTGGTTTTGATCTATGCGCCTATGGTTTTACAAATTGAGCGCCTTTTAGAGCGAGACACACTCAAAGAAGCTGAAATCTTGCAACGCTTAGCTTGTCAAATGGATATAGAGCAAAAACGCGCCATGAGCGATTACATTATAGACAACAGCTCTAGTTTGAAAGATTTAAATAAGCAAGTTGAACGCTTTTTAAAAACGCTCTTATAAGCTCGTTTTATATGTAAGCATGTTAAACTACTATTAAATTTTTTGTAAGGCTAAAAACATGATCACTTTAAAACAAGCCCTTTCTTTATCCCAAGATGAATTAGAAACCCTTAAAAACGAAATTGATGCTAAGGTTAGAGCTTCAGATTTGAACGCTTACATTAAAGCCCCTAGCCTTAATGGCGCTAGCGCTAAGGGGGTGCCAATCCTTATTAAAGACAATATCAGCGTTAAGGGGTGGGAAATCACTTGCTCCAGTAAGATTTTAGAAGGCTATGTCGCCCCTTATCATGCGAGCGTGATTGAAAACTTGCACCAAAACAGCATGGCAGGGTTTGGGCTTTCTAACATGGACGAGTTTGCGATGGGAAGCACCACAGAGTCTAGTTGTTATGGGATCACTAAAAACCCACGAGACAAAAACAGAGTGCCTGGAGGGAGTAGCGGAGGGAGTGCAGCAGCGGTAGCGGGTGGCTTAGCGGTGGCAGCTTTAGGGAGCGATACGGGCGGGTCTATCAGGCAGCCGGCGAGCTATTGCGGGTGCGTGGGGTTAAAGCCCACTTATGGGAGGGTGAGCCGTTATGGTTTGATCGCGTATTGTTCTAGTTTTGATCAAATCGGGCCTATCACGCAAAATGTAGAAGACGCTTCTATTTTATTTGACGCCATTAGCGGGTATGATAGCAAGGACTCCACGAGCATAAATCTCAAACCCACGCAAACCTTTAAAAACCTTAACAGAGACAAACGCTTTAAAATCGCTATCTTAAGGGATCACATTAAAGACGCGAGCAATGAAGTGCAACTCGCTTATGAAAACACCCTTAAAGCCTTGAAAGAAATGGGGCATGAGATTGTGGAAAAAAAGATGTTGGATTCGCATTATCAAATCTCTATCTATTATATTATCAGCATGGCTGAAGCGAGTTCGAATCTGGCCAGATTTGATGGGGTGCGTTATGGGAGGAGGGCTCAAAATATTAAAGATTTGAAAGAATTGTATCTCAAAAGCCGCAGTGAAGGTTTTGGCGATGAGGTGAAACGGCGCATCATGTTAGGGAATTTTGTCTTAAGCAGTGGGTATTATGACGCTTATTATTTGAAAGCCCAGCAAATGCGTTTGATAATTAAAGAGCAATACAACAAGATTTTTGAAGAAGTGGATTTGATTTTTACCCCTGTAGCCCCTACGAGCGCTCATTTATTCAACTACCATGCAAGCCCTTTAGAAATGTATTTGAGCGATATTTACACGATTGGGGCGAATTTGAGCGGTTTGCCAGCCCTTGCCTTGCCGGTCGCTAAAGATCCTTTAGGCTTGCCCATAGGGATGCAATTCATTGCTAAGGCTTTTGATGAGCAAAGCCTTTTAGACGTTTCTTACGCTTTAGAGCAAGAATTAGATTTAAAATTAGATTAAGGATAGAAAATGAGAATTTTACAAAGGGCTTTGACTTTTGAAGACGTGTTGATGGTGCCTAGAAAATCCAGCGTTTTACCTAAAGACGTGAGCTTAAAGTCCCGCCTAACCAAAAACATTAGTTTGAATATCCCCTTTATTAGCGCGGCTATGGATACGGTTACAGAGCATAAAACCGCTATCGCTATGGCGCGCCTTGGGGGTATTGGCATCGTGCATAAAAACATGGATATTCAAACGCAACTCAAAGAAATCACTAAAGTTAAAAAAAGCGAGAGCGGGGTGATTAATGATCCTATTTTTATCCATGCGCACAGGACGCTAGCGGACGCTAAAGTCATAACGGATAATTACAAGATTTCAGGCGTGCCTGTGGTAGATGATAAGGGGTTGTTGATTGGGATTTTAACCAACAGAGATGTGCGCTTTGAAACCGATTTGAGTAAAAAAGTGGGCGATGTGATGACTAAAATGCCTTTAGTTACCGCTCATGTGGGCATTAGCTTGGATGAAGCGAGCGATTTGATGCACAAGCATAAGATTGAAAAATTGCCCATTGTGGGTAAAGATAATGTCTTAAAAGGCTTGATCACGATCAAAGACATTCAAAAACGCATTGAATACCCTGAAGCTAATAAAGATGATTTTGGGAGGTTGAGAGTGGGGGCGGCTATTGGAGTGGGGCAGTTGGATAGGGCTGAAATGCTGGTTAAAGCGGGGGTGGATGCGTTGGTGTTAGACAGTGCGCATGGGCATTCGGCCAATATCTTACACACTTTAGAAGAGATTAAAAAAAGCTTGGTAGTGGATGTGATTGTGGGGAATGTGGTGACTAAAGAAGCCACAAGCGATCTGATTAGCGCGGGAGCGGACGCTGTTAAAGTGGGTATTGGGCCAGGAAGCATTTGCACCACTAGGATTGTGGCCGGGGTGGGAATGCCCCAAGTGAGCGCGATTGATAATTGCGTGGAAGTGGCGTCTAAATTTGATATTCCTGTGATTGCAGATGGAGGGATCCGCTATTCAGGCGATGTGGCTAAAGCTTTGGCTTTAGGGGCATCAAGCGTGATGATAGGCTCTTTACTCGCTGGCACAGAAGAATCTCCTGGGGATTTTATGATTTACCAAGGGAGGCAATATAAAAGCTATAGGGGCATGGGTAGCATTGGGGCTATGACTAAAGGGAGCTCTGATAGGTATTTTCAAGAGGGCGTGGCGAGTGAAAAATTAGTCCCAGAAGGCATTGAAGGGCGTGTGCCTTATCGTGGTAAGGTTTCGGATATGATTTTCCAATTAGTAGGGGGTGTGCGCTCTTCTATGGGGTATCAGGGGGCGAAGAATATTTTGGAATTGTATCAAAACGCTGAATTTGTAGAAATCACTAGCGCGGGGCTAAAAGAAAGCCATGTGCATGGCGTGGATATCACTAAAGAAGCCCCTAATTATTATGGGTGAATTTTAAAAGAAAACAAGACAAATCGTTAAAAAACTCGTTAAAAAGCTTGGTTTAATGAGTTTTTAAAACTTAATTGCTACAATTAAGGAAATTTTCAATAAGGCTTAGAGAAACTTTTTCATGGAACACAGAGTATTTACTATTGCTAATTTTTTTAGCTCCAATCATGATTTTATCACCGGGTTTTTTGTCGTTTTGACAGCGGTTTTGATGTTTTTCATTTCGCTTGGCGCGTCGCGCAAAATGCAGATGGTGCCTATGGGTTTGCAGAATGTGTATGAGAGCATCATTAGCGCGATTTTGAGCGTGGCTAAGGATATTATAGGCGAGGAATTAGCCCGCAAATACTTCCCCCTAGCTGGCACGATCGCTTTGTATGTCTTTTTTTCTAACATGATAGGCATCATTCCTGGTTTTGAATCCCCTACGGCTAGCTGGAGCTTTACGCTGGTTTTAGCGCTGATTGTGTTTTTTTATTACCATTTTGAAGGCATTAGAGTGCAGGGCTTTTTTAAGTATTTCGCTCATTTTGCAGGCCCTGTGAAATGGCTCGCCCCCTTCATGTTCCCTATTGAGATCATCTCGCATTTTTCTAGGATCGTGTCTTTATCGTTTCGTTTGTTTGGGAATATCAAGGGCGATGACATGTTCTTGCTCATCATGCTTTTATTAGTGCCTTGGGCGGTTCCTGTAGCGCCCTTTATGGTCTTGTTTTTTATGGGGATTTTACAAGCTTTTGTTTTCATGATTCTCACTTATGTGTATTTGGCAGGGGCCGTTTTAACCGATGAAGGGCATTAACCAAAACATTCTTGTTTGGCTTTAATATTGTTTTTTAAAACTTTGTTTTATGGTAAAGCTTTTAAAAGGATAGGGGGGTGGTTTTGAAACCATGTTCCCCCTTATCCTTTGATAACGCTTTTTAAAATTACCTCTTGCTTGTGTAAGTTCTATTTTATTATCAACACCCAATTTTAATAGCTTTTATAATTTTTTAAGCAATCATTAGATAAAATCAGCCATACTTCTGTTTTGGATGTGTTTGGGTTTTAGAAGTGTTACTTTTTTATAACTTTTTCATATTCTTATGGGTATGTTGTCATTTTTTTACCGGAGAATTTTATCTTGAAAAACATTTATGTAGGGAATTTGGTTTATAGTGCTACTAGTGAGCAAGTCAAGGAGCTTTTCAGTCAATTTGGCAAGGTGTTTAATGTCAAACTGATTTATGACAGAGAAACGAAGAAACCTAAAGGTTTTGGCTTTGTAGAAATGCAAGAAGAGGGCGTTAGCGAAGCGATTGCTAAATTGGATAATACGGATTTTATGGGCAGAACGATTAGGGTAACCGAAGCCAATCCTAAAAAGTCTTAATCTTAAAGCATTAGAAAATTAGAAAATAATTTTCTAATGCGCTCCATTCTCTTAATGCGTCTTGTCTAGATCGCGCATAGAAGCTAAAAGGGGTTAAAACCCTTTTAAAATCTATTTAAAAATTCAATCCATTCTTAAAAGCGGTTAAAAATTGGTTTTGTTCCAATCAAATAGGGACAGCTAAAGCTTTAAAACGCTCTTTAGTATTTTTTATTATTGATTATACAAACTGCCACCATTTCAAAAATTTAAAATGGAATTCTCTCATTAGGGCGATTTTAGGGCTGTAGGGTTCTTCTTTTCGCGCTATCGTAGAGATTTGCTCATCATCAGCGATCACAAAAGGTTGTAACACCAGATTTTTCACGCCATGGATAAAAGTAGCGTCCATTATCGTATCCACAGGAACAACCCATCTTTGGCTGTGTTTCAAAAAAATTTTGGCAATCTTGGGCGTGATCACATAGCCTTGCGTCCCCACCCCATGACTATAAGCTTTAATGATCCCCACACGCTCTTGTATCTCGTGGTTTTTATGGTTTAAGGGCTCACTTTTCACACTGGCATCATACAATAAATGCATCAAGCGGATATAGCCTAACTCTTGGATGTGTTTTTCTAAAAAATCCAAGCCCTCTTTAAAATCCTCTTTCAAGGTTATATCGTCTTCTAAAATACAAATGGGCTCATCTAACTCTATGCATTTTTCCCACAAGGAATAATGGCTCGCATAGCACCCAAGCTCCCCCAAGCTCATAAATTTCGCATGGTATTTTAAAGCGTAATAAAACTTAGAAACCTCACTGATGAGATTGGTTGCAATCCCCATGCCTTTGATGTTTTGCGTGATGAAATAAGGGTGTAAATGCTTTTTAACTAGGGGGTGCAACCCGCCTTCAAAAGTCTTGGAATAAATCGCATCAAAAATTTGTGCTTGGTGGTGGGTGGCGTTGATGCTATTGAGTAAAGTCGTGGTGTCTCTAAAAACCAAACCAAATTTATCGCACACTTTTTGATTTAAAGAAATGATAAAAACACGCAAAGCTTAAACTCCCATAATTTTTAATAGAGTATATCGTTTTTAGGCTCTGTTTATCATAAAACTCTTAAGGGGATAGGGGATATTTTGAAACAACCCTCCCTTAAGATCCCACTAACCCCCAAAAACCGCTTTTTTTAGAAACTACCGCTTGCTTTTTGCAAGCTTTCTATATTTATTTTAACAATATTTATTTTAACAAGCGATTTTTAAATGCCGTGATCAATACCCAACTAAAAACCAATAGCAAGAGAACGAAATGATATTGCGGCTAAAATAAGATTAAAATAACAAGAAACCTAAAATACCTTACAAGTTTTGAAATCCAATGAATGTTTGAAGCGAGAACTCATAACCCTAAAAATTTAGGGCTATAAGCCTGATTTAATGGTGTTCTAAATAAGAAATCACGCTTAAGGCTGCCGTAGCACCATCGCTTGCAGCACAAACCACTTGTTTAGGGGCAAAAATGCGAATATCCCCTGCCGCAAACAAGCCTTGAACGTTCGTTTTCATGGAAAAATCCACGACAATAGAGCCGTATTCATCGCATTTGCATAGCATAGATCCGTCTTCTTGTTTCAACACGGCGTTATTCACATCATAACCCACAAAAATAAAAAACCCCGGCACAACCAATTCTCTTGTTTCATTAGTGGCTGTGTTTTTAATGCTTAAAGAATACACGCCAGAAGCATCGCCCTTGATTTCTTCCACCACATAAGGGGTTAAAAACTCAATCTTATCATTGTTTTTAGCATGCTCTAAAGTGATAGGCACACACCTAAAACCATCTCTTCTGTGGATGAGATAGACTTTTTTGCAGATATTGGCTAAATAAATCGCCTCTTCTACGGCGGTATCGCCTCCACCAAGCACCGCTACTTCCTTGTTTTTGTAAAAGAAGCCATCGCATGTCGCACAAGTGCTAACGCCTTTACCCCAATATTCTGACTCGCCCTTGATTCCTGTGCGTTTAGGGCTACCACCGGTAGCGATAATCACGCTTTTAGCTTCAAAGGTCTTGCCGTCTTCTGCCAAAATAACAAAATGAGAGTCTTTTTTAGAAACCCTTTGAACAGCGGTCATTTCATGCTTTAAGCCAAAGCGAAAGCATTGCTCCTGCCATGGTTGCATGAAATCCAACCCGCTCACCACTTCCTTAACGCCCGGATAGTTTTCAATCTCACTACTGCCAGTGATTTGTCCTCCAGGCATTCCTTTCTCAAATAAAACGGCGTTTTTGACACCGCCTCTAGTCGCATAAAGCCCCGCGCTCAAACCCGCAGGACCACCTCCAATAATCGCGCAATCTATCATGGCTACTAGCCTAGAAGTTTGTTCAATTGCTCTTTTAAAGCAACTTTAGTTTGCACGCCCACCAGCTGATGGACGACTTCGCCATCTTTTGTGAATAAAAGCGTAGGAATGCTTCTGATCCCAAATTTCGCGCTCAATTCTTCTTGCTCATCGGTATTGACTTTACAAATCTTAGCCTTACCTTCATATTCGCTAGCTAATTCATCAATCACAGGGGATAGCATCTTACAAGGCCCACACCATGGTGCCCAAAAATCCACTAACGCAACCCCTTTTTTAATGGTGCTTTCAAAATTTTCTTCAGTTAATTCAATATAGTGACTCATTAGTTACTCCTAAATATATGATTTTGATTAACGAGAATTATATTAGCTTAAGAATGTTAATGAAAACGCATGGGTTTTGGATAAGAATCTAAAAAGTGATATTTTCTAAAAGCTCAAATTTACCATTTTTCACAATAATAGCGTCTATGCAAAAATCGCTATTGGGATCTTTTTGGGACAAATAACAGCGGATCGTTTTAATGATCTTTTTTAATTTACTCGGCGTGATCGCATAAATGGGATCAAAATTTTCCCCGCTTTTGACTTCAATGAAATGCAAAACCCCTTTTTTCAAAGCGATAATATCAATTTCGCCAAATTGTGAAAAAAAGTTCCTTTCTATTATTTCAAACCCTAGCATTTTTAAAAACCCGCAAGCCTCTTCTTCAGCCTTCAAGCCCTTTTCTCTATGTTTGTTGTTCAAAAAGCGCATTCAATTTTCCAAACGAATCATTTTAGGGGTATCCAACACGCTTTGTAGATTTTCAAGCTCTTTAAGGGCGTTCAGCATAGATTTTTCGTTGGTGGTGTGCGTGGAAAATAAGATTTTAGCCTTGTTGGAATGCGGGATTTCTTTTTGCAAGACATTGTTGAGCGAAATATCATTTTGAGCTAAAATCGCGCTGATTTGAGAAAAAACCCCTTTTTCATCGCTCACTAACAAACGCGCATAATAAGCGCATTGGATTTCTTCTTTGGGTTTTAGGGGGAGTTTTTGAGGGGTTTCAAAGCCTAGCATTAGGGAGCTTTTTTTCCTTGCGATTTCTATAATATCGCTAATGACCGCGCTTGCGGTAGGCTCTCCCCCAGCCCCAGCCCCATAATACAAAGTCTCGCCCACCTTATCCCCTATAACGCTGATAGCGTTCATTACTCCATCCACTTTAGAGAGCATGCATTCATTTTTAATCATGCTTGGATGCACCCTTAATTCAATGCAATCTGGGTGTTTTTTAGCGATGCCTAAAAGTTTGATGCTATAACCAAATTCTTTAGCAAACTCCATGTCGTCTGGCTCTATTTTTTCAATGCCTTCAATCAAGATTTCTTCTAATTTCGCATCAATACCATACGCTAAAGACGCTAAAATCAATAATTTGTGCGCCGCATCAATGCCCTTAATGTCAAATTCAGGGTTCAATTCCGCATAGCCTAAATGCTGCGCGTCTTTCAAAGCGTCCTTAAAGCTCGCTTGATTTTTAAACATCTGGCTTAAAATGTAATTGCTTGTGCCGTTTAAAATCCCTTTAAAAGAAAGGATATGATTAGCGCTCAAGCCGTCTTTTAAAGCCTTGATAATGGGGATACCCCCACACACGCTCGCTTCAAAGCCTATGGGGGTGTTTTTAGCGGTTTGCTCTAATTCATAGCGGTGGTACGCTAACATGGCTTTATTGGCTGTAACGAAAGCTTTTTGCTTGGCTAAAGTTTTTTTAGCTAAAAGATAAGGCGCTTCAACCCCACCCATAAGCTCCACGATAATATCAATTTCTTTATCTTCTATCAAGCTTTCTAAATCATTGCTGATTTCAAAAGGATAGCCTTTGTGTTTTTTCATGTCTCGCACCACCGCTTTTTTAATTTTAATTTCCACGCCGGCTCTGTCTTTGATGATTTCTTGATTTTCTTGTAAGATTTTAGCGACCGCGCTCCCCACACACCCTAAACCCACAAGCCCTATATTCAATCTTTTTTTCATGTCTTTTCCTTTAAATTCGTTTTTTTAAAACAGCGTTTTTTTCCTGCTCGCTCGCTTTTTCTATCGCTTCAAAACTCCCAAAATAATCCAATAATTTTTTCACGCTGGCTTCTCCTATGCCCTTTTCTTTTAAAAGAGCGATTTGTTTCATGTTTTTAAGTTTAGTGGATCTATGGAAGTTTATCGCATACCGGTGGCTTTCATCGCGCAATTTTTGCACCCACTGCAAGCGTTTGTCGCTAGGGAGCAATTTAAAAGTATCGCTAGGCGTATGGATAATGTCTTTAGCACCCCCTTTAGCACGATAAGCTTTAGAATCCCTTTTTTCTTTAGAAATAGCGATCACTTCTACAAAACTCCCGCTGCTTTTTAAAATTTCTAAAGCGATGTTTAATTGCGCCCTCCCTCCATCAATCACCCACAAATTAGGCGGTGGCTCTTTGGCAAAGTCTAAAGCCCTTCTGGTGAGCAATTCGCTCATTTGAGCGTATTCGTTAGAGCCTTTTAAATGGTAGCGCCGGTAAGAGTTTTTTTGGAATGCATTGTTTTCATACACGACCATTCCCCCCACGCATTGGCTGTTTGAATGGTGGCTTGTGTCAAAGATTTCCACCCTATAAGGCACGCACTCTAAATTGAAGAGCGATCGCGCTTCTTCTAAAATCCGATCTTCACTAGAGGTTTTTTCTTGGCTAAAAATCTCTTGAGCGTTTTTCATAGCGATTTCTATTAAAGCGAGCTTGTCGCCTTTTTTAGGGATATTAAGAGCGATTTTTTTAGAATATTGGTGAGAGATAAATTCTTGCAATTCTTTAAGCGTTTCATTAGAACAAGCGCTCAATAAGATTTGTTCAGGCATCAAAGGCAAATGCGATTGGTAATGATTGATAATGGCTTGTTTCATCGCTTCATCGGTGTCAAACCCATTAAGGGAGTGGATTTTTTCAAACGCAGAAGAAATGATTTTACCCCCACGCATAAACATTTTCACTAACACCGCTTTATTGCTTGCGCCATAAAAAGCAAAAATATCCAAATCATAGAGTTTGGCTAAATCCATGCAAGTGAAAGGGGCGATTTTTTGGATTTTTGCAATCCTGTCCCTGTAAATTAGGGCTTCTTCAAAACGCAAGTTACTAGAAAGGCACTCCATTTTCAATTCAAGCTCTTTGATGAGCCTGTCTTTATTTTCAATCATTTCTAAACATTCTTTAGCGATTTTTAAATACTCTTCTTTGGTGATTTTATTCTCGCATGGGGCTTTACAACGCTCTATTTGATAAAACATGCATGCCTTTTTATCCTTGATGCAATTTTTCTTTTGAACCAACGGGAGCAATTCATACAAGCTGTCCAAAATATCCTTAGCCCCGCTCGTGAAAGGGCCAAAATATTTAACGCCAGGCTGTTTTAAAATTTTTCGTGTGATTAAAGGGATAGGGAAATCAGTGGAAAAATCCATGTAAATATAAGGGTAAGTTTTATCATCTCTTAAAAGAATGTTGTATTTGGGCTTGAGCTGCTTGATTAAAGAATTTTCCAAAATCAAAGCGTCTTGCTCGTTTTCCACTAAAATGGTTTCTAAAAAAGCGATTTGTTTGACCATCATTTGGATGCGTAAGCTTGCACGAGGATTGGGCGTGATTTCATTATTACGGATGGAAAAATAGCTTTTGATGCGCTTTTTTAAGTTTTTCGCTTTACCGATATAGAGTAATTGGCGGTTTTTATCAAAATATTGATACACGCCACTGCTATTAGGAAGGTTTTTCAAACTGGACAATAAATCAGCCATTCATTCCTCAAAAAAACTTCGTTGGTAGTGGATCAAAGCGCGCGCTTTTTCAAAACATTCATGCAAACGAGCGTCTTTAATGGGGTTATGGAACAACCCTAAAGAGCTAGGGCGATAAAATTGGGCTTGTTTTTTAATAGGGGCATAAAAATTGGCTTTTTTTAGCGCGTCTTTAGGCACATAACCTAAAATTTCTAACCCATTCAACCCGTCAAACCCATAAGCATGCCCTTGCGTGTTCAAAAAATGGCTGATTTCTTTAGCGAATCGCTGGTTAAATTCTTTAGAAGCCCAAAGATCTTTAAACGCAAAAAGCAATTTAGAGTTTTTTATGAAGATAAAAAGCAAATTTTCTTGTAAACTTAGAGGCATAAAAACCTTAAGCTTTTTGAGTTTCAAAAGGGTTTCAAGCTTTTTATAAGACTTTTTTTGAATGAGTAAGGAGAAAATATTTTGTTCCATAAACCGATCTTAACATGCTTTTTAATACTTGTAGCGATAACGATTCAAGCTTGCGGCTATAAAGCCCCCCCATTCAATGAAAAACCTGCTAAAAAAACTTCAAACAGCTCTAATTCTTCTATGCAAACGCCCACCAATAACACCACGCCAGAATTTTTAAACGAGCCTTAAAAATCACTGCTCTTGTTTAAGGGATTTGATTTCTAGGGTTTTTGTGGCTAACTTTTGCACCTCTTCTTCATCATGCGTTACCATAATGAAAGTAGCGCAAGAATTTTGGTGTATTTCTTTGATGAGATCCTGTAAATTCTTACGATTAAAACTATCTAAAGCGCTAAAAGGCTCATCTAATAAAATGAGTTCTGGCCTGTGGATAATCCCCCTAATAATGCCCACTCTTTGGGCTTGCCCCCCGCTCAATTCATTGGGGAATTTATCCATAAGGCTCTCATCTAACCCCATTTTTAACGCTAAGGCTTTGGCTTCTTTTTGAGCGGCTTGTTTGTTTATGCCTTGTAAATTAAGGCAAAAGGTCATGTTTTGCATGGCGTTTAAATGAGAAAATAAGGAATTGCCTTGAGCGATATAGCCTATTTTTTGGCGTAAAAAAGCGTTGTTTGAAAGGGTCTCATTAAAGATTTTAACGCTCCCAAAACTGGGTTTTAAAAGCCCTAAAATCAAGCCTAAAAGCGTGCTTTTACCGCTCCCGCTCTCCCCTAAAACGCATAAAAAATCCCCTTCTTGAATGCTTAAATTAAAATCCTTAAAAACAGCGCGATTGTGGTAGTTAAAAGACACATTCTCTATTTTGACAATTTCTTTCATGCTATAACCCCAAGCTTTCTAAAAAATCTTTAGCGACTATTTGGGGGCTTTTTTTCAACGCTTCCACCTGATAGTTTAAATTTTGCATCATCTCATCGCTAATTTTTGAATCCAATTTTTCTAAGATTTCTAGTGCTTCAGGATACTTTTTGATAATTTCTTTTCTCATAACAATACCGGCTTGATAATTAGGAAAAAACCCTTTATCGTCCTTAAGCACCTTTAAATCCAGCTCTTTGATTTGAGCGTCTGTGGTGAAGACATCTAAAGCGTTGATCTTATGGGATTCAAAACTTTTATAACGCAAATTAATATCCATTTCATGCAAACTTCTAAAATGAAAGCGATAAGCTTTCATTAAGCCCTTAAAAGCGTCCTCTCTTTCAAAAAAGTCAAACTCCGCTCCAAAATCAAAATTCGGGCTATGAAGGGCTAAATCGCTGAAAGTTTCAATCGCGTATTTTTGAGCGTCTTCTTTAGAAATCGCTAAGGAATAGGTGTTATTAAAGCCCAAAAGCCCCACCCACAAAAGATTAAATTCCTTCTCATAACGCTTTTTAATCGTTTCAAAATCCACTTTTTGAGTCAAAGGGTTTTTGAGCGTGTTCACCCAAGCGGTGCCGGTATATTCCACATACAAATCAAAATCGCCCCTAATTAATGCCGGATGGATATTCATCGTCCCCCCACCAATGCCAAACGCTCGCTTGATAGGGATATGGTGTTTTTCTAACAAAAGGCTTAAAATTTCGCCCAAAATATACTGCTCGCTGCTAGGTTTTGTGGCCACGACTAAGGGCTTTTCTTCTATGGCGTTTCTAGGAATGAGCCATAAAGCGCTCGCTAGCAATAAAAAAAGAAACACCGCTAAATTAAGATAAACTCTTCTTTTTTGTTTTTGGGTGGCGTTTTGAGAAAATAGGCGTTGCAAAGCGTTTTCATGCTGAAACACGCTCACAAATTGATCCGCTAAAACACTAAAAAGAGCTATGATCAAACTGCCAGCCACTAAAAGCGTGGTGTTTTGCGTGTTTAGCCCTATAAAAATCGCCTGCCCTAAGCCTCCAGCCCCAATGAGCGCTCCAATCCCAGCCATCGCTACTAACATCACCACCGCAATCCTTAAACCCACTAAAATTTGGGGGATAGCGAGCAAGAATCGCACTTTAAAAAACAACTCTTTGGGGTTACACCCTAGCCCAATAGCGGCCTTAATGATCTCTTCTCGCACTTCTTTTAAAGCGTTATAAGTGCTATGGACAATGGGTAATAAGCCGTATAAGACCAACACTAAAAGCGCGTTTTTTAACCCTACCCCAATCACAGGAATGAATAACGCGAATAACGCAAGCGATGGGATGGTGTAGAGGAAATTCACCACAGGGAGCAAAAACGCTCTAGCCTTTGAATTATAAAACACAAAAACCCCAATCAAAACCCCAAACACCAGCACGAGAAGACTAGAAAGCGCAATGATGATAAAATGTTGCGCGAGCAAGTCTATAAAGTAAATGAAGCGATCATGAAATTCTTTTATCAAATATTTTACCACGCTTATTTTTAATACTATGGCAACTAAATGCCAGACCCTTATTTAAGCTTTAAATAACTATA
>NZ_MTWR01000064.1:0-10154 GCF_001998165.1 Helicobacter pylori
AAATCCATTAAGGTAACTTTACTCTTTTCGTTTAAAACGATCTCGCCTTCCACGCGCGTTTCAATCAAATCGCCTAAAATATTCCCCTCTTCATCAATGGGGGTGCTTGCGGGAGCGATGATGTGGCTGTCTTCTTGAATAGCGGTCAAATAAATCGTCTCGCCTACCACCTTGCCATCCACAACCTTTTTATAAGGGGCTTCAATAAAGCCTAAATCATTCACTCTTGTGAAGGTGGAAAGGGTGTTGATCAAACCGATATTTTGACCTTCTGGGGTTTCAATGGGGCAAATTCGGCCATAATGCGTGGGGTGCACATCTCTAGCTTCAAACCCTACCCTGTCTTTCACCAACCCCCCTTCACCGAGCGCTGAAAGGCGGCGTTTGTGCGTAACCTCACTCAAGGGGTTCGTTTGATCCATAAATTGCGAGAGCTGACCGCCCATGAAAAATTCCATGATGGTGCTTGTGATCATTTTAGAATTGACCAAGTCATGGGGCATGAGCGAATCAAAAGCCCCACTCATGGTAGTGAGCTTGTCTTTAATGGTCTTTTGCATTTTCACTAAGCCTGAATGCAATTCATTGGCCAATAGTTCCCCAACGGCTCTGATCCTACGATTGCCCAAGTGATCCCTATCATCAATCTTGCCCTGATTGTTTTTGATCTTCATGAGGTATTTAACGGTGGTGATAATATCTTCATGCGTTAAAGTCGTGATGTAATCAGGCACATGCAAGCCTAACTTGTGATTCATTTTCATACGGCCTACCATGGTCAAATCATAGCGTTCAGGGTCAAAGAAAAGTTTCTTGACAAATTGCTTAGCCACTTCAGTCGTAACAGGATCGCCTGGTTTCATAACCTTATGGATACGAATCGCCGCTAGAGCGTTTTCATCATCAATCTTTTCAGTTTGCTTGAGTAATTTCAAAGACTCATGATCGGCTGAGAAAGAATGGATAATGGAAGCGTCATGCCCTAACGCTAAATCGTTGATGATCACAAATTCTTGCACGCCTAAATCGTGGATTTTTTCTAATTTGTTTTTATCTAGCTGAGTGAGCATGTCCAATAAGACTTCTTTCCCTACCATAACAGGCTCAGCTAAATGGCGATTGAGTAAAATATCCATAGGGTATTCCACCCATTCTAAATGGTTTTCTTTAAGCTCTTTAATCTTTCTTGAAGTGAGCTTTTTACCCGCTAAAAGAATGATCTTGCCTTGTGGATCTTTCAAGTCAAATTCCATTCTTTGATTAGCGTCTAATGAAGCAAACGGGATCAAATATTTATCGTTTTCGTAACGCACTTTAACAAGCGGGTAGAACATTTTGATGATGTCTTGTTTTTGATAATCCATCGCCCTGAATAAAATGGTAACAGGCACCTTACGGCGTTTATTGATACGAGCGTATAAAACATCTTTAGAATCGTATTCAAAATACAGCCACGAACCCCTATCAGGGATGATTTGCCCTGTGTAAATGAGCTTGTTTAAAGAAGTGCTAGACTCCTCTTCTTTAAAAATCACACCGGGGCTTCTGTGGAGTTGATTGACCACCACGCGCTCCACCCCATTGATAATAAATGAAGTGCGTTCTGTCATCAAAGGGATCTCACGAATGAAAATGCTTTGTTCTTTAATATCCTTAATGCCGTTCTTTTCGCCACTTTTGGTGTCTTTTTCCCACAAGATTAAGCGCACTTTAATTTTGAGGGGGATAGAGTAGGTAATGCCCCTCTCCATCGCTTCTCTAACAGTGTATTTAGACTTGCCAAATTCGCAACCTGCGTATTCTAAAGTGATACGGTTATGCTCATCTTGGATAGGGAAAATGGATTTAAAAACCTTTTCAATCCCGCTCTCTTTACCCTCTTTGGAATACAAGAAAGAATCATAGCTGTCTCGTTGTAGTAATAATAAATTAGGAACTTCTAAATCTGTCGGGGTTTTTGTAAAATCAGCTCTCAAGCGGTTTTTTAGGGGAATTTTTTTTGACATATTTCAAGCCTTTGATCAAAAATTTTGAGTTATTTAATGCATTAATTCAAGTAAGCATTGCAAAAGGATCTTTAAACTTTAGAACCATCCATGATAAAAATACCAAAACCCACCTGCAATACTAACCACTTTAGGCTACACGCTCACAAACAAAATCATGGAGCAAAATCATCTGCCACACTAGAGCAGAGAAAGGCACAAAGACCTTTCTGTTTTTAAGTCTTACTTGACTTCAACCTTAGCACCTACTTCTTCAAGTTTCTTCTTGATGGTTTCAGCTTCTTCTTTATTCACGCCCTCTTTAAGCACATGAGGGGTTTTTTCGGTAGCGTCTTTAGCTTCTTTCAGGCCAAGCCCAGTGATTTCACGAACCACTTTAATCACCTTAATTTTTTCAGCACCGCTATCGGCTAAAATCACATTAAATTCGGTTTTTTCTTCGCTCTCAGCCGCTACACCGCCAGCTACAGCCGCACCCGCTACGACCGTTGGAGTCGCGCTCACGCCAAATTTTTCCTCAAACATTTTAACCAATTCAGCAAGCTCTAAAACGCTCAATGAACCAATATACTCTAACACTTCTTCTTTTGAAATTGCCATAATCCAATCCTTCAAATTTTTTTAATTAAAGCCATCATAGGCTCTTAGTTTTCTTCTTTCGCTTTACGCAAATTGTCTAAACCGGTCACAAAATAACGCGCCGGAGCCGTCCAAACAGAAAGCAACATTCCCATAAGCTCTTCTTTGCTTGGGAGTTTTGAAACCACTTCCACATGAGCTACGCTAACGCTTTCTTTATCAAACAAGCCCGCTTTCAACACAAAGTGATCTTTATGCTCTTTTTGGAAATCAAACACGAGTTTAGAGAGAGCGATTTGATCATCGCCCCACAAAAACACATTGGTTTCTTTCAAATCCAAATCAGAATAGCCGGTCTCTTTCATGGCAATATGAGCAAGAGTATTTTTAATCACTTGCACTTTAATGCCTTGATTGCGAGCCTTATTCCTTAAAGCTTCCAACTTTTTCACGCTAAGACCCTTATAATCGCAAATTAAAAGGGCTTTGGCATCTGCAAATTGCGACTTTAAGTTAGCGACTAGCTCTACTTTATGCTGCCTTTGATGTTGTTTTTGCATCTTTTCCTCCTTTCTAGACTAGACCTCTGCAAGATTATCTTTTTAAAAAAGAAATTTTAAGCTTTTTAGCTCTTACGATCTTCAGCCTAAGATTAAAAACTCCCCTAACGCTATTTAATATCCATCAATTCCTGTGCGTCCAAACTCACTGAAGGCGACATGGTGAGCGAGAGAGCGGCGTTTCTAATATACTTGCCTTTCGCACTACTGGGTTTTAGGCGGTTGATCGTTTTAACCAACTCAAGCATGTTTTCTTTGATTTTTTCTTCAGGAAAACTCGCTTTGCCAATAGGGGCATGAACATTGCCCTTTTTATCCACCCTGAAATTCACTTGACCGCTTTTAGCGTTAGTAACCGCTTTAGCAATATCCATCGTAACGGTTCCAGTTTTAGGGTTTGGCATCAAACCCTTAGGGCCTAAAATCCTACCCACTTTACCGACAACCGCCATCATATCAGGCGTTGCGATCACCATGTCAAAATCAATACGGCCATTTTTGATTTCTTCAGCCAAATCGTCTCCGCCAACGACATCAGCCCCAGCGTTCTTGGCTTCATCTTGTTTAATGTCTTTTGCAAAAACAGCCACCCTCACTTTTTTCCCTGTTCCATGAGGAAGCACCACCGCACCGCGCACCATTTGGTCCGCATGCCTTGGATCAACCCCTAGTCTCAACGCTACTTCAACGGTTTCATCAAATTTGGCTGAAGCGAGAGATTTAACCACCTCTACGCCTTGCTCTACGCCATACGCTTTATCGTTTTGAATTTTAGAAAAAAGTTTTTCCAATCTTTTAAATACTTTTTTTGCCACGATTCTAATCCTTAAAAATTTCTTTCAATTCCAACAAAACCCAATCAATCCACAACTTCTACGCCCATGCTCCTAGCACTGCCCATAACGATTTTTTTGGCCGCTTCCATGGTGCTTGTGTTTAAATCTTCCATTTTCAATTGTGCGATCTCTTCCACTTGCTTGTGGGTGAGCTTTGCGATCTTATTTTTGAGCGGGTTGTCAGAACCTTTTTCAACCCCAGAAGCTTTTTTGATCAAATCCGTTACCGGAGGCTTTTTAGTGATAAAGGTAAAACTCTTATCTTGATAAACCGTGATAATGACCGGGATATTAAAACTCCCCATGTCTTTAGTTCTCTCGTTAAAAGCCTTACAAAATTCCATGATATTAACCCCTCTTTGACCCAACGCTGGCCCTACGGGAGGTGAAGGGTTTGCCTTACCGGCAGGGATTTGAAGTTTGATTTCTCCGACTACTTTTTTAGCCATAGTTTTCTCCTTAAAAAGTTATATAATTTTTTCCACTTGCGAATGCAAAATCTCTATTGGAGTGTTCCTGCCAAAAATAGAAACATTGAGCTTGAGCTTGCGGTGCTCCACATCATACTCTTCCACCGTAGCGGTAAAATTTGCAAAAGGGCCTTCCACCACGCGCACCACTTCGCCTTGCTCAAAAAAGATTTTGGGCTTGGGGGCTGCTCGGTTATTCATTTTTTCCAAAATATGCCCAATATCCGCTTCACTCAATGGGGTTGGCTTTTTGTTTTCTCCAATAAAACGACTCACTCTTGGCAAAGACTGTATCTTGTGCCACAAAACCGTATCTAAATCCACTTTAATAAAAACATACCCAGGATAAAGGCTTCGTTCCGTTACTTTCGTCTTGCTTTTTTTAGAAACCTCTATGATATCTTCAGTAGGCACAATAATCTCTTGTATCCTATCTCTTATATTATGATCGTTCGCTAGATTCTCAATCGCTTTCTTAACGGACTGCTCGCTCCCTGAATAAGTTTGTATAGCATACCAATCCATCATTATTCTCCTTATTTAAAGCCACCAACCTATAGAACACTAGAGATAAAAGCCCCTAGAGAAAAATCCAACAAAGCTAAAAACAGCGTGATAGCACTCACCACCACCAAAACAGAAACAAGCGCATTGCGTATCTGCTCCTTAATAGGAAATATCACTTTAGAAAGCTCTTCTCTAGCTAATTTATATTGCATGAGCCATTTATCCATAGTTTCTTTTCGCCCTCACTTAAACTTAATACATTTAATTAAAAGAATTTTCAATTTTATCCAAAATTAGCTTAAACTAAAATTAAAAAACTCAAAAAATAACCCAATTGAAACATAAAATTTGATAGAATAAATTAGTAGATGGCAGGCCAGGAGGGACTCGAACCCCCAACAACCGGTTTTGGAGACCGACGCTCTACCATTGGAGCTACTGACCTAATCTCCCCTCCCTTTAAATTGCAACGCAAAAGAAAGAGCTAACTCTTCAATTTGATTTCTTTATGAAGAGTGTGCTTATTTTCCCTTGGGCAGAACTTTTTAAGCTCCAGTTTTTCAGTGTTAGTCTTGGCATTCTTAGTGGTGCTGTAATTGATGTCTTCACAATCAGAACACTTCAACCCTATTTTAACTTTCATGATAACCCTTTATTAGCGACCTTTATGGTAACTTTTTCACTTCCATATGAGTAAGATTATTCAATAATATTACTCACAACACCAGCACCAACGGTTCTCCCGCCTTCACGAATCGCAAATTTAGTTCCCAACTCTAACGCAACAGGGCTAATCAATTCTACAGTGATTTTCACATTATCGCCAGGCATAACCATTTCTACGCCTTCAGGAAGGGTGATAGAGCCAGTCACATCAGTCGTGCGCACATAGAATTGCGGGCGGTAGTTGGTGAAAAATGGAGTGTGTCTCCCGCCTTCTTCTTTAGAAAGGACATAAATTTCTCCCTCAAATTTCTTGTGCGGAGTGATAGAACCTGGTTTGCATAGAACCATACCGCGTTCTACTTCTTCTTTTTTAGTTCCTCTCAAAAGCACGCCCACATTATCGCCGGCTTCACCTTTTTCCAACTCTTTCCTAAACATTTCTACACCGGTTACAGTCGTTTTTTGTGTAGGTCTGATACCAACGATTTCCACTTCATCGCCCACTTTCACCACGCCTCTTTCAATCCTGCCTGTAACCACAGTTCCTCTACCTGCAATAGAAAACACGTCTTCAACCGGCATCAAGAAAGTTTTTTCAGTGTCTCTTTCTGGAGTAGGGATATAGGCATCCACTTCAGCCATAAGTTTAAGCACTTTTTCACCCCATTCACCCACATTACCAGCCTTTGCTTCTTCTAAAGCTCTCAAAGCTGAACCCGCTATGATAGGAGTGTCATCGCCAGGAAATTCATACGCGCTCAACAATTCGCGCACTTCCATTTCCACAAGCTCTAACAATTCTTGGTCATCTACCATGTCTTGTTTGTTTAAGAAAACAACGATGTGAGGCACGCCTACTTGACGAGACAATAAGATATGCTCTCTGGTTTGAGGCATAGGACCATCAGCTGCAGAAACAACCAAAATCGCTCCGTCCATTTGCGCCGCACCGGTGATCATGTTTTTTACATAGTCAGCGTGCCCTGGGCAATCCACATGCGCGTAGTGTCTGTTTTCGGTCTCATATTCAATGTGAGAAGTAGCGATAGTGATCCCTCTTTCTTTTTCTTCAGGGGCGTTATCAATATTGTCATAGTCTTTCATTTCTGCAAGACCTTTCAAAGAAAGCACCGCTGAAATCGCTGCACTCAAAGTCGTTTTACCATGGTCTACATGCCCAATGGTTCCAATATTAACATGCGGCTTAGTTCTATTAAACTTTTCTTTTGCCATTTGTATTTCTCCTTAATTTTTTGAAATGGATTTTAGAATTATACTAAACAAAATCCTAAGTATTCCTAAATGCTACTACAAAATTTAAGACATTTTTGTCTTATCGCCATTCAAGAGATTATAAACTGGAGCCTATAAGCGGAATTGAACCGCCGACCTCTTCCTTACCAAGGAAGTGCTCTGCCTCTGAGCTATATAGGCGTCTCAAAAACTAAAACATTGTCCTAAAAATGGAGCGGGAAACGGGACTCGAACCCGCGACCCTCAGCTTGGAAGGCTGATGCTCTAGCCAACTGAGCTATTCCCGCATCTAAAAAAACAAAATGGTGGTGAGACGTGGATTCGAACCACGGAAGACATAGTCAGCAGATTTACAGTCTGCCCTCGTTGGCCACTTGAGTATCTCACCAAAAACTTCACAAAATAACATTTTAACTGGAGCTGGCTAAGGGACTTGAACCCCCGACCTGCTGCTTACAAGGCAGCTGCTCTACCAACTGAGCTAAGCCAGCAACTAAAATAATCAAAGACTTGGGATTATAGCAGTTTTATACTTGACTTGTCAAGAAATGATGACAGAAAGCTAAATTATTCGTATGGCACAGAGCATGGTTAAAATTTAGCTATAATCTAGCTCAATTTGGCTTAACACAGCTCAAAGCTTATTACATATAAAAGAATTTATGGACACTTAAATTATGGCGAAAAAAAAACATAAAATTTCTACTTTAAAATACTTTTTACGCTCTTTAAAGCAAATCTACATGCTCATCACTTTCAAGGAAAAAATGGTTTTTTTCCTGCTTGTGCTGATGGCTGTTTTTTCTTCTTTTGTGGAAGTGATGTCTCTAACCCTCCTAATGCCTTTTATCACTCTCGCTTCCGATCCCAGCAGGGCTTTAGACGATAAAGACTGGAAAATGGTCTATGATTTTTTCCATTTTTCATCTCCCGTTCGTCTCATGTATTTCTTTAGTTTTTGCTTGGTGGGGATTTATTTGTTCAGGATGTTTTATGGGGTGTTTTTTACCTATTTAAGAGGGCGTTTTTCCAATAAGAAAGCTTATCAAATCAAACAACAACTTTTTTTACAACACATTAAAAGCAACTACCTCTCCCATCTTAACTACAATTTGGATTCTTTAAGAGACATTATCAACAATAAAGCGGAGGGCATGTTTATGAGCTTTAACGCTTTTTTGAGTTTACTGACCGAAATAACCGTGATCGTTTTTTTCTATTCCACGCTCATATTGACCAATTGGAAAATAACGCTCGTTTTTACCACGATCCTCGCCTTACAAATTTTTTTTATTGTCAAAAAAGTCACCGTCCTTATCAAAAAAAAGGGTGAGATGGCCGCCAAATCCAAAGCGCAAACGCTTAAAGTCTTTTCAAAATTTTTCAGCAATTTCAAGATCACTAAACTCAAAGACAACCACGAAGAAGCCCACAAGCTTTTTGGAGAAAACAGCCGTAAAGCCCATGACACTGAGATTATTTACTCTACTTTGCAAGTAGTCCCCAGGTATTCAATAGAAACCGTGGGCTTTAGTTTGTTGATTTTAGCGGTCGCTTACATCTTATTCAAATACGGCGAAGCTAGAATGGTGCTCCCTACCATTTCTATGTATGCCCTAGCGCTTTATCGCATACTCCCTTCTGTAACTGGAGTGATCAGCTATTATAATGAAATCGCTTACAACCAGCTTGCGACCAATGTTGTTTTTAAAAGCCTTTCTAAGACCATTATTGAAGAGGATTTAGTCCCTTTAGATTTTAATGAAAAAATCACTCTCCAAAACATTTCATTCGCTTACAAGTCAAAACACCCGGTTTTAAAAAATTTTAATCTCACCATTCAAAAAGGTCAAAAAGTCGCTCTTATAGGCCATAGCGGGTGCGGGAAATCCACGCTAGCGGATATTATTATGGGGCTTACCTACCCTAAAAGTGGGGAAATTTTTATTGACAACACCCTTTTAACCAAAGAAAACAGGCGCTCATGGCGTAAAAAAATAGGCTATATCCCCCAAAATATTTACCTTTTTGATGGCACTGTGGGGGATAATATCGCTTTTGGGAGCACGATTGATGAAAAACGCTTGATTAAAGTGTGTAAAATGGCTCATATCTATGATTTTTTATGCGAGCATGAGGGCCTTAAAACCCAAGTGGGCGAAGGGGGCACTAAGCTTAGCGGCGGTCAAAAACAGCGCATAGGCATCGCAAGAGCCTTATACGATAACCCTGAAATTTTGGTTTTAGATGAAGCCACTTCGGCCTTAGACAATGAAACCGAGAGTAAAATCATGGATGAAATCTATCAAATCGCCAAAAATAAAACCCTAATCGTTATCGCCCACCGCTTAAGCACGATTGAACGCTGTGAAGTCATCATTGACATGAGCCAGCACAAAGACAAACTTGGCTGATCAAGCGGCTTCACTCTTGCTTGAAGTTTTGCAAATCAAACCCCTTAAAGCTCTCCAAATACTTCCCTTGATAGCCATCTTGCCCCACTAAATTTTTCAAAACCTTGCTGTTGTAACCCAAAAACGCCACTTTATTAGCCTTAGCGCTTTCATAGTCATTGACGCTATCGCCTATCATTAGCATGCGGCTTGGGTTATAGGCATATTTTTGAATGATATTGGCGATGATCTTGGGTTTATTAGGCGGACTCCCTTCAACGCTCTTAAAATACTTAATGATCCCTAAAAACTCGCACAACACTTGCAATTCGCTATGCAAGGCCGCTGAAGCGATATGGAAAATATAATTTTTATAATGCTCATCAATAAACGCCATCACTTCGCTATTCAAATGCCCCCTATCAAAAAGCTTTTGTTCTATAATAGTGCCAAACTCTAGGGCTAATGCATCCACTTCTTCTTGAGCGATAGAGGTTTTTAAAATCTCGTTATAAAAATATTGGATTTTTTCATTCCTTGAAATCCCCCCACTTTGATAATGATAAACTTCAAATTGCTTCAAACTCTCTTGATTCTTGTTGCCATGCTTTTGAAACAACGCCTTAAACCCTTCATATTTTAAATGCATGCTGTCAAAAATCACGCCATCAAAATCCCATAAAACCACTTCAAGCGCCATGATTTCCCCTTTTTTATAGGCTTATTTTGGTTTCATTTTACCTTATTTAAGCGGTATTTAAGCGATTATTTTTATCATTATTGGAGTATCTTGGATTGGTTTTAATCAAATACCGCCTGCTAAAGCCTCATTTAAAACTCTAACGCTCTTTAGATTTTTTAACTTAAAGCTCGTTCTTAAAGG
>NZ_MTWR01000065.1:0-6833 GCF_001998165.1 Helicobacter pylori
TGTATTAGTTAGATGCTGTCCCAATGGTCTCTAACTCCCTTAATTTTTTCTCAAACTCTCATGCGATGGATTTTAAAGGCATGGCTTCTTTGCTAACTCTTGCATGATCAAGCGGCTATTATTGCCACTAACCTTTCCCAATGCAAGCTATTTCAATTCCAAAGCTAAAAATTTTCCCGTATAGCTTTGGGTTTTTTCGCAATTTTGTGCCACTTCTAAAGGCGTGCCACTCGCAATGACTCTCCCGCCCTTATCCCCCCCATCAGGCCCCATGTCTATAATGTAGTCAGCGTTTTTGATAATGTCTAAATTATGCTCAATCACTAGCATGGAATTGCCTAACGCCACCAAAGAATGCAAGACTTGTAAAAGGTGATTCACGTCTTCAAAATGCAAACCGGTGGTAGGCTCATCTAAAATATAAAGGGTTTTGCCTGTGTCTTTTTTACTCAATTCTTTAGCTAATTTGATCCTTTGAGCCTCCCCCCCACTTAAAGTCGTAGCGTTTTGCCCTAAAGTGATATAGCCTAAGCCCACATCTATAAGCGTTTTTAACTTCACAGCGATTTTAGGGAATTTAGCAAAAAATTCATAAGCCTCTTCTACGCTCATGTTCAACACATCGGCAATGGATTTGCCTTTCACCTTGATTTCTAAAGTTTGGGGGTTGTATTTAGCGCCCTTACAGCTATCGCATTGGACTAACACATCAGGCAAGAAATGCATTTCTATTTTAATGTCCCCATCGCCTTGGCACTTCTCGCACCGCCCTCCTTTAACATTAAAGCTAAAACGGCTCGCGCTATAGCCTAAAATTTTAGCTTCTTTTTGCTCGGCAAATAAAATCCTGATTTCATCCATCACCCCTGTGTAAGTGGCAAGGTTGCTTCGTGGGGTTTTGCCTATTGGGGCTTGATCTAAATAAATCACCTTATCCAAATGCTCCAACCCTACAATCTCCACCCCATTCAAGCTTTGAGTTTTTTTAGCATGGTTTAAAAGGGTTTGAGCGGTGGGTAAAAGGGTTTGTAAGATCAGCGAGCTTTTACCGCTCCCGCTCACCCCAGTAATGCACACCAATTGTTTTAAAGGGATTTGAACGCTCAAATTCTTAATGTTATTGATATTGACATTTTTAATTTCTAAAAAATGCTTTTCTTTAGGGGGTTCAAATTTGGGGCGCTCAATCTTTTTAGTGCCGTTGAGATACAAGGCGGTAGAATGGTTATTTTGCAATAACTCTTTCACGCTCCCGCTAAAAACCACTTCACCCCCATGCCTTCCAGCCTTTGGCCCAATATCCACAACAAAATCCGCATGCTTAATCGTCTCTTTATCATGCTCTACGACAATGAGCGTGTTCCCCTTTTTTTGTAAATTCCTAAGGGTGTTGATGAGTTTGAGCGTGTCTTTTTCATGCAAGCCAATGCTAGGCTCGTCTAAAACATATAAAACCCCTGTCAAACCACTCCCGATTTGACTAGCGATTCGTATCCTTTGGCTCTCCCCTCCGCTAATGGTTCGCGCATCCCTCCCTAAAGTCAAATACCCTAGCCCCACATCGTATAAAAAAAACACCCTTTCTAAAATCTCTTTTAAAATCGGTTCAGCGATCTTTTTTTCTTGATCGTTAAGATAGCTAAAATGCGTGGGATCATTAAAAAAATGATAAACCTCTTCAATGGGCTTAGTTAAAAAATCCGCCATTTTCAAGCCAGCGACTTGGACGCTCAAACTTGAGGCTTTCAAACGATGCCCCTTGCATGAAGAACAGGTTTTTTCGCTCATGTAATCGCTCAAATCTTTTTGCTCTTTAAACATGTCATAAGCGATTTGAATGATGCCTTTCCAAGGGCGTTTCAAGGGGCTATTTTTAAAATGAAAGCTGATTTCAGTGCCATTCCCATACAAAAGAGCGTCTTGTTGCTCTTTATTCAATTCGTTGAAACAAAGCACGCTGTCAATGCCATTATAAGCGCAAAAGCCTTCAAACATTTGAGCGTAATAACTGCGGTTATACCCAAAAATCACTTTAATCGCTCCTTGATTTAAAGGCGTGTTAGGATCTAAAATCTTACTAATATCTAAGCTAAATTTTGTCCCCAAACCCAAACAGCTCTCGCACGCCCCTTTAGGCGAATTGAAAGAAAAACTCAAAGGCTCTAATTCTTCAAAACTCATCTTACACTTAAAACATGCCTTATGTTCGCTGTAATGCTTTCTGATGCTTGGCGCATTGTCTTGCAAGATTTCCACTTCTAATTCCCCATAGCTTTCTTTAAGGGCTTTTTCTATTGCGCTAGCGATCCGTGAAGCGTTTTCATTGTTAACTACCACCCTATCCACCACCGCTTCAATGGTGTGTTTTTTGGTTTTGTGCAAATGGATTTCTTCATCTAAACGCACCATCACCCCATCAACAAAAGCCCTCACATACCCCTTTAAACGCAAGCTTTCTAATTTATCGTTAAACGAACCTTTTTTATCTTTAATAATGGGGGCTAGAATAATGATTTTAGAATTTTCTTCTAAATGACAGATTTGAGAAATAATATCGCTCGCGCTCATAGAACTAATGGGTTCTGAACATGTGGGGCAAAATTGCTCCCCAATCCTTGCAAACAACAACCTTAAATAATCATAAATCTCAGTGATCGTCCCCACAGTGGATCTAGGGTTTTTAGAAGTGGTTTTTTGATCAATAGCAATCGCAGGGGTTAGGCCTTCAATTTTATCCACATTAGGCTTACCCACTTTGTCTAAAAATTGCCTAGCATAGCTAGACAAACTCTCTAAATAGCGCCTTTGGCCTTCAGCGTATAAAGTGTCAAACGCCAGAGTGGATTTACCCGAACCGCTTAATCCGGTAAAAACAACAAACTGGTTTTTAGGGATTTCTAAAAAAATATTTTTGAGATTATTTTCCCTAGCCCCTTGTATAATGATCTTATCCATAATGGTTTTATGTTGCAAGAGTTTCCTTAAAATAAGAAAATGGATTAAAAGGAGCTATTATACTTCAAAAAAGAATGGTTTTATTATCATTTCTTATTCATAAGAGTTAAAAATATTTGCTTGATTAAGGATAAACATGCTATTATTTTATGAGACAATTTTAAAGATAGGAATGTAAAGGAATGGAATTTATGAAAAAGTTTGTAGCTTTAGGGCTTCTATCCGCAGTTTTAAGCTCTTCGTTGTTAGCCGAAGGTGATGGTGTTTATATAGGGACTAATTATCAGCTTGGACAAGCCCGTTTGAATAGTAATATTTATAACACAGGGGATTGCACAGGGAGTGTTGTGGGTTGCCCCCCAGGTCTTACCGCTAATAAGCACAATCCAGGAGGCACCAATATCAACTGGCACTCCAAATACGCCAATGGGGCTTTGAATGGTTTTGGGTTGAATGTGGGTTATAAGAAATTTTTCCAGTTCAAGTCGTTAGATATGACAAGCAAGTGGTTTGGTTTTAGGGTGTATGGGCTTTTTGATTACGGGCATGCCGATTTAGGTAAGCAAGTTTATGCACCTAATAAAATCCAGTTGGATATGGTCTCTTGGGGTGTGGGGAGTGATTTGTTAGCTGATATTATTGATAACGATAACGCTTCATTTGGTATTTTTGGTGGGGTCGCTATCGGCGGTAATACTTGGAAAAGCTCCGCAGCAAACTATTGGAAAGAGCAAATCATTGAAGCTAAAGGTCCTGATGTTTGTACCCCTACTTATTGTAACCCTAACGCTCCTTACAGCACCAACACTTCAACCGTCGCTTTTCAGGTATGGTTGAATTTTGGGGTGAGAGCCAATATCTACAAGCATAATGGCGTAGAGTTTGGTGTGAGAGTGCCGCTACTCATCAACAAGTTTTTGAGTGCGGGTCCTAACGCTACTAATCTTTATTACCATTTGAAACGGGATTATTCGCTTTATTTAGGGTATAATTACACTTTTTAAACCCTTTTAAAGGGTATCTTTAAACCCTTTTTAATCTTTATAAAAGGGATTTTAGTTTGGGTTTTTGCATCTTAAAAAGCTAAAATTGATTATAAAGAAACTTTTGAGTGTAACCAACAAAACCAATATTGTTGAGTAGGCATTTGGAAAATTCATCTAGGGGTTTTAAGGGGATTTTTGCAAGAAATAGAAAATCTGCATAAAAGCGTTTTGTTGCAAGAAGTTTTGCAAGCGTTCACGCCTTTAGAAGAAGGGGTTTTGATTGATTGCACTTTAGGGTTAGGAGGGCATTCTAAAGCCCTTTTATCCCAAAAACCGCACCTGAAACTCATTGGCATTGATAAAGATAAGTTCGCTCAAGAAATTGCTAAAGAACGATTGAAAGCCTTTGAAGGGCGTTGTAATCTCTTAAGTGGAGGGTTTGCCAAACGCTTTAAAGAAGCCCTAGAGATTCATGGCGAGCGAATCAAGGGGGTTTTAGTGGATTTAGGGGTGAGCTCCTTACAACTTGATGATGATAACAGAGGGTTTAATTTCCACTCGCACGCTTTGGATATGCGCATGGATTTAGAGAGCGATTTAAACGCTCAAAAAGTCATCAACTCTTATTCTGTAGTGGCGTTAGAAAAAATCTTTAGAGACTATGGAGAAATCAAAGAATACAAAAAAATCGCCCATAAAATTGCAGAAAGGCGCGCTAAAAAACCCTTTAAAGACGCTAAGGATTTGAGCGAGTTTTTAAGCTCTTTTTCTAAAAATAAAAAAATCCATCCAGCGACTTTGGTGTTTCAAGCCATCCGCATAGAAGTCAATAGCGAATTAGAAGAATTAAAAGAATTTTTACAATGCGCTAGAAACCTTAAGGGAGCGATTTTGTGCGTGATTTCTTTTCATTCTTTAGAAGACGCGTTAGTGAAAAACGCTTTCAAAGATTACGCTAAAAATTGCATTTGCGATCCTTCAAGTTTCAAATGCGCTTGCTCTAACAATCACGCTTTAGGCGCAATTTTAACCAAAAAGCCCATCACTCCAAGCCCAGAAGAAATTAAAAACAACAGGCGTTCACGAAGCGCTAAAATGAGGGTGTTTCAATTCAAGCCATGAGTAAGCCATGAATATCAAAACCCATTCTTCAAATGAAAAAGAACGCTTTGTGCGTATAGAAGAGGACGAAAAGAAAGAATTATTCGCCGAAGCTACAAATGAAAATTCGCATGGTCTTTCTTTAATGAATTTAATAGGGGTATTGGTTTTTGGGGGCGCGTTTTTAGCTCTGTTAGTGCCTAAAATTTATTTGAGCAATAATATCTATTATATTAGCCGTAAAATCAACACCCTAGAAGATCAAAAACGCCTGCTTTTAGAAGAACAACAAATCCTAAAAAACGAATTAGAAAAAGAGTGTTTTAAATACTATATAGAAAATAGTGAAAACATTGGCGATATTGCGTTTTAATGAAAAAATGCCAGAAAACATTTTTTAAACTAAATATAAACTAAATATAAAAAAGCTTGCGTCAAGCAAGGTCTCTTATAAAGCGCTCTTAGGGGGCATTAAGCGCAAAATATCCCCCTATGCGTTCATGATTTTACTATCAAACAAAGCAACTTTTTTAGAAAAATTAAGGGGGGGTTAAAGGTTTTGGGTGTCAAGTTTTTATTAAAAATGGCCTAATTAACGCTAAATTAACCTTAAAACAAAAACTTGTTTTTAAAAATTTGTTTCTATTTAGATGTAAAGCCCCTTTAAACCCTTGATTTTTAGGAAAAACCCCTCTTAAATAGTATAATAGAAATTCCAAAAGTCCATAAAAGTTAATCAAGGAGCAACCATAAAAAATATTCACTTCGCTTTTGTTATTCAGTATATAACACAACACTAACATCAGATAAGGAAATATAGATGAAAAAAACGATTTTAGCGTTGTTTTTATCAACGTGTATAGGGTTATCGTCTGTTCATGCGGATAACGCTTTGATTTTACAGACAGATTTTAGCCTGAAAGATGGGGCTGTCTCGGCGATGAAAGGCGTCGCTTTCAGCGTTGATTCTAATCTTAAAATCTTTGATTTAACGCACGAAATCCCTCCGTATAATATTTGGGAAGGTGCTTACCGCTTGTATCAGACGGCTAGTTATTGGCCAAAAGGTTCGGTATTTGTGAGCGTAGTTGATCCGGGCGTAGGCACTAAGCGTAAATCGGTGGTGCTAAAAACTAAAAACGGCCAGTATTTTGTTTCGCCGGATAACGGCACGCTGACTTTGGTGGTGCAAACTTTGGGGATTGATAGCGTGCGTGAAATTGACGAAAAAGCTAACCGCTTGAAAGGTTCTGAAAAATCCTACACTTTCCATGGTCGTGATGTGTATGCTTACACTGGTGCGCGTTTGGCTTCTGGAGCGATCACATTCGAGCAGGTCGGGCCAGAGCTTCCCCCAAAAGTCGTTGAAATTCCTTACCAAAAAGCGAAAGCCACAAAAGGGGAAGTGAAAGGCAATATCCCGATTTTGGATATTCAGTATGGCAATGTTTGGAGCAATATCAGCGATAAACTGCTCAATCAAGCAGGGATCAAACGAAACGATACAGTGTGTGTAACGATTTTTAAAGATTCTAAGAAACAATACGAAGGGAAAATGCCGTATGTTGCGAGCTTTGGCGATGTGCCAGAAAGCCAGCCGTTGGTCTATTTAAACAGCTTGTTGAATGTTTCTGTGGCGCTGAATATGGATAATTTCGCGCAAAAACATCAAATCAAATCTGGCGCTGATTGGAATATTGATATAAAGAAGTGTGCTAAATAAGGCGCTTTTTAGAAAATTAAGGGGGGTTAATTTTTACCTACCAAACTTTGATTAACACAGCCTAATTA
>NZ_MTWR01000066.1:0-3068 GCF_001998165.1 Helicobacter pylori
TTTAAGCAAACCTTAAGCTTTATATGACTATACTTTCATTTCCTTGTTTCAGCAAGGGCTTTTAAAAAGCCGCTTGATAACTTGCAAGGGTAGCTGATTAAAGCAAACGATCTTTGAAAACTAAGCAAATTGATAGAAGTTCTTTTTAAAGGGATATTCTAACACTATTTAAGGATAACTTATTTGAAAGAGTGAGGGTTAATTTCCATTCTTTTATAAGAAATTCTTAATCCAACTAATGCCAATCAATACCATTGATTGTATTATCGTATATAATTGATGGTTGAATGGCATGAGAGTATTTTATTCAGGTTAGCGTTTAGCTAAACCTTTTTAATTTAAAAAGTTTCTTTCTGTTTTGTTGTTGTAATACTTAAGAACACAACCCGTTTTATTCAATAAAGTATAAAACGAGTTCTTGTGATACGCTAAAGCTGTTATTAGGAATGATAACAGCCTATCAAAAAAACAAAAGAGCTTTAGGACAAACACTTTTATGGAGAGTTTGATCCTGGCTCAGAGTGAACGCTGGCGGCGTGCCTAATACATGCAAGTCGAACGATGAAGCTTTCTAGCTTGCTAGAAGGCTGATTAGTGGCGCACGGGTGAGTAACGCATAGGTTATGTGCCTCTTAGTTTGGGATAGCCATTGGAAACGATGATTAATACCAGATACTCCCTACGGGGGAAAGATTTATCGCTAAGAGATCAGCCTATGTCCTATCAGCTTGTTGGTAAGGTAATGGCTTACCAAGGCTATGACGGGTATCCGGCCTGAGAGGGTGAACGGACACACTGGAACTGAGACACGGTCCAGACTCCTACGGGAGGCAGCAGTAGGGAATATTGCTCAATGGGGGAAACCCTGAAGCAGCAACGCCGCGTGGAGGATGAAGGTTTTAGGATTGTAAACTCCTTTTGTTAGAGAAGATAATGACGGTATCTAACGAATAAGCACCGGCTAACTCCGTGCCAGCAGCCGCGGTAATACGGAGGGTGCAAGCGTTACTCGGAATCACTGGGCGTAAAGAGCGCGTAGGCGGGATAGTCAGTCAGGTGTGAAATCCTATGGCTTAACCATAGAACTGCATTTGAAACTACTATTCTAGAGTGTGGGAGAGGTAGGTGGAATTCTTGGTGTAGGGGTAAAATCCGTAGAGATCAAGAGGAATACTCATTGCGAAGGCGACCTGCTGGAACATTACTGACGCTGATTGCGCGAAAGCGTGGGGAGCAAACAGGATTAGATACCCTGGTAGTCCACGCCCTAAACGATGGATGCTAGTTGTTGGAGGGCTTAGTCTCTCTAGTAATGCAGCTAACGCATTAAGCATCCCGCCTGGGGAGTACGGTCGCAAGATTAAAACTCAAAGGAATAGACGGGGACCCGCACAAGCGGTGGAGCATGTGGTTTAATTCGAAGATACACGAAGAACCTTACCTAGGCTTGACATTGAGAGAATCCGCTAGAAATAGTGGAGTGTCTGGCTTGCCAGACCTTGAAAACAGGTGCTGCACGGCTGTCGTCAGCTCGTGTCGTGAGATGTTGGGTTAAGTCCCGCAACGAGCGCAACCCCCTTTCTTAGTTGCTAACAGGTCATGCTGAGAACTCTAAGGATACTGCCTCCGTAAGGAGGAGGAAGGTGGGGACGACGTCAAGTCATCATGGCCCTTACGCCTAGGGCTACACACGTGCTACAATGGGGTGCACAAAGAGAAGCAATACTGCGAAGTGGAGCCAATCTTCAAAACGCCTCTCAGTTCGGATTGTAGGCTGCAACTCGCCTGCATGAAGCTGGAATCGCTAGTAATCGCAAATCAGCCATGTTGCGGTGAATACGTTCCCGGGTCTTGTACTCACCGCCCGTCACACCATGGGAGTTGTGTTTGCCTTAAGTCAGGATGCTAAATTAGCTACTGCCCACGGCACACACAGCGACTGGGGTGAAGTCGTAACAAGGTAACCGTAGGTGAACCTGCGGTTGGATCACCTCCTTTCTAGAGAAAAGCTTTTAACATTCGCTTGTTAAAAGCCAAAGAGTATTACCTGACAAAAGGACTTCTTGTTGCTTAGTTTTGAAAGATTGAAGTTATTCTTTCTTTTTTTACTTCTTGATTGTTTTTAATATTTGCTTGCTTATTGTTTGTTATTTCTTAATACTTATATTTTTAGTTGTTAGTGTCTTTATATTTAATGTTTAATGTGTTTAGTTTGCTTGTGTTGGATTTAGCGTTGAGCTTTCTTAATTCTTTTGTTTAGATTTATTGCTTCTTGTTGTTTAATGTTTAATGATTTTAATCGCTTGATTTTGTTTTTTACTGCTTATGGCTTTTTGCTTGTTGTTTTTGTTATTTCTTACTTATTGCGTTTTTAATTTTTATGTCTTAATCGTTTGTTTTTTTACTGCTTATGGTTTTTTACTTGTTGTTTTTGTTGTTTCTTATTTCTTAATGTTTGATTTTTGCTTTTGGTGTTTTAAACGCTCAAGGATTTGGGTTTTAATTTCTTTCGGATCTAATTGAACAAGTTGTTGACGTTCAAAATTGCGTGCCTGAAAATCAATGTAATAACTCAAAAATAATAGAATCGTTTTCATGGGTGGCAACTAGGCACATGCCCGAATAATGGAATTGAACACAAGAAAGCGCAATAAATACGCTGTAGGGTTTTAATAGGGGATTTTCATTATGTGGGTTGAGTTTGATAAGACTTCCAAAAGCAATTGGTTTTATACTTTTGTTTTCATCAGATTGGTTTTGTAAAATAACTTGTTCTAAAAAATGATTGATGAGTGGCACTCTATGCACCGATATGGGTCTGGGGATAGACGCCTTTTGTAATGCTAATGCAAGACTTCTTCCCATTATATTATTCTCTAAAACTTGCACCTTTGGGACAACTTGCAACTGATCAATCATTATCTCAATTGCTTCATTTTCTTCACTTATAATGTAGTTTTTATGCGAAGGGCATTTTTTACCTTGTTTATTTTTTGTTGTTTGCGGGAACGCTAAGAAAAAGTCCTTGCTTTCATATTAAAGCCCTATTTTTCTGTTCCTTAAAACAT
>NZ_MTWR01000067.1:0-14890 GCF_001998165.1 Helicobacter pylori
CGGTATCCCCGCTGAAATCAAAGCCAGGAAAAAGCAATACGAATATTACCGAGAAAAACTACTGGCCTTCAAACCCCTAACCCCCCATAAAGGAGTTAAAAAATGCTAACAGCATTTTTTACAATTAATAATAAAAGAGCTTGCAGAATTTGAAATATTTTTTAAAATGACAAAAACAAAAAATCCTATTTTTAAAAATAAAAGTTTTAGTATCACAGAGCCAAAAATACCCATAGCACAATGAAATAAAAAACTTAAAAATCCTAACGCTTTTTTAAAAACAAGCCCTAAAACAGGCGATAGGGTGGTTTTTAATGGCTGTTTTTTGCTAGGCGTTTTAACAAACCCTTAAAGGGTTGTTATTAAAGGGGTTTTAAAGCTTCCACACTATCTCGGTAAAAATGTGGCTTCTGTCTTGATCGGTGGCGGGCTGGCTGTCTAATTTTGGCCCGTTCCACCCCATTTTATAGCCTTGATGCATCAACACATTATAATATTCAAATTTAATGTCGGCTGAGAAATTTTTAGTGAATTTATAGCCCAAGTTGAGCGATAGGACTTGTTCGTTCGCCCTAGGCCCATAAGTCAAACGCCCCAATAAGCCCCAAAGGAATTTCCTATGCACCCCACCGCCAAAGGCAAACACGGTAAAAGCGTTCGCGTCCATCATGTAAGACAAAGAGTTAAGGGTGTTGGCATAAACGGTGTTCGTCCAAAAGTCAAAGCCCAAGCGGTTACCATGGTAGCCTATCATCCAGTTAGCGTTCCCAAAGGATTTATAAATCCCAAAACCAAAATTGTATTCATTCCATTCAAACTTTTGTTTGATCATCAAGCTGTGCGCGTTCTTACCGGCTGGCATGCCAAATTGATAGGTGTCCCAAAATCTTTTAGCGTAAAAGGGATTAAGCACGGTAATATCGGTTTGAGAGCGAAACCCTAATCCGGTAAAAGTGGGGTTACTGTCATAAGTGATCGTAAAGTTAGGGTCGTATTCGTTAAAGGGTGAAAAATAGACAAAAGGCTGAATGCTGAAACCCTTGTAATTCCAAATGATGTAAAAGGCATGCACCCCGGGGTTTATGGTTTGCCCGTTTTTAAGGGTGTAGGTTTTAGGCGAATAGAAATTATAAAGCCACTCATTATAGGCAAAGCCACGACCAAACGAGCTAAACCACCAGAATTTGAAATTCCCTAAATTTAAGGTCATGTCCAAGCCTTGGTTGTAACCGCTCATATAGTCCGCTGGGGATTCGTACCTTCCGCCCCTAATTTCAAAAATATCTTTGTAGTTGTAGCGCAAGTAAGCGTTATAAATCACATAGTTTCTGGTGTGATCGGCATAGGTTTTTGCGCAAGTGGAAGCCGCTAAAGCTTCTTGATTAGACAACTGCGTCATTTCAGCTTGAGTCATCTTATCGTATTGGCCTTGGGTCAAATTCCCTGTGGCTAACCCGCAAGTCGCCCATGGTTTTTGCCCTACAAGACCGCCCCAATAGCCCACATAGTTCCATGTCATAGCCCCATAGGGTTTTCCTGTAACTTCGTTAATAAAATCCTTAGTGGTATCATAAATTACAGCACCCCCCCAACCTCCAAGACTCCCGTCTAAATGGTGCCCGTTAGCCGTAGCGCTTTTGGGCAAAAGCTCCGTAAAATCCACTTGCATGTAAGCCATGACCGTCATAAAGGTTTCGGTAGGGTAAAGCCCTTTATTAGTGTTGATAGGTTTGTTATTGAAACCGACTTTAGAGAAACTTTCAGCACCCGCTTTAATTTTAGCGATTTTACCCAAATCAAAAGCTTGACTTTGAGAAGAGAATAAAAAAAGAAGCGTTGCGATATTTTTAGCAGATGCAACCTTATAGTTCATGTGTTTAACCTTTAGTATAAACCAAAAATTCTAAATAGAGTAAGCCAACACCATTCAAAGAAAATTTTTTCTTGCAGATCTTAAACATCTAATCAGTCTGTTCATCTTTCGTCCTTTTTTCTACGAAGTCCGACTTACAAAGTTAATTCTTAACTAAGTCGTGCGTTAATACTAGCATAATATTATGGTTTTTTTTAATTTTGAGAATAAAATTTTTCTTTGCTAGTCAAATACAGACACTCAAAGCCTTATTTCATCTCAATATTATTTAATTTTTTAATTTATTCATTCCTTAACACGCTTAAAGCGTCAATAGTAGAAGCTTTTTTAGACGGGTAATAAGAAGAAAGGGCTACGATGATCACAGAGCCTATTAGAGTGAGCGTAAAATCCATTAAAGACAAATCCAAAGGCAAGGTGTTAATGCCATAGACATCCGCCGGGAGCGAGATGATAGGGAACACGCTTAAAAGATACATGCTTATAAACGCTAAAACCACCCCAAGGATCACACCGCCCAAACCAATGATATTACCCAAATAAAAAAAGGTTTTTTGGATTTCTTTTTGGCTACTCCCCATGCTAAAGAGTAGGGCGATTTCTTTACGCCTGTTCATCACCACCATTAAAAGCGAGCTGATGATATTCAAAGACGCCATTAAAATAATGAGCATGAGCACAATGAATAACGCTCTTTTTTCTAATTCCATCGCCGAGAAAAAATTCCCGTTTTGTTGCCACCACCCTTCAATGCCTATGCCATGGTGGTTGATGGTTTTTAAAGCGTTGCGTAAATTTTCAATATCCTTCATGGGCGTTTTAGAATAGACATGCACCCCATCATAAAGCCCTAAGGGCAACCTCCTGATCGCACTTATAGCTTGAAGGCTAGTATACATATAGCTCATGTCGTAAGATTTTAGCCCTGAATCAAAATCGCCTTTGATGGTAAAACGCTTCATGATAGGGGAGAGCGTGAGACCGGTTGGCTCTAATTCGGTGAAAAACAAATCGGCTTTTTGATTGAGATCTAGATTCAAGCTGTATCTCAAGCTTTTCCCCACGATCAAATTAAAAGGGTTTTTAAAAAGATCGTTTGTATTGGTGTTTTTTAAAGCGTCGTTTAAAACTTCATTGATGCGCCTTTCTTTAGAAAAATCAACCCCAAACACCACGCCACCATTCATGGAATGCGCGCTTTTAATCAGGCTTTGGGTTTGCAAATAGGGGCTAAAAAGCAAATTAGGGAACTTTTTTTCTAAAGCTTGAACCACTTCTTCACTGATCCCATAAGGGCTTGTGGTATAGAGCGTTAAGGGGTAGTTCATCACAAAAAGCTTTTTTTCAAATTCCTTACTCATGCCGTTCATGATCGCCATAGCCACAATTAAAACCATCACGCCAACCGCCACGCCAAAAAAGGCTAATAAAGCGGTGATGCTAATAAATGGCTGGCTTTTATCAAAACGCAAATAACGCTTGATAAGGAAAAAGATTAAGGATCTATTTGGCAAATAAGCCCTTTTTAGGCCCGCTTTTAGCGCAACAATCTTTGTATTTTTTGCCGCTTTGACAAGGGCAAGGCTCGTTTCTTTTAGGGGTTTTAGCGAAAGCTTTCATGGCCACATTCAAATCTTCATCTAAAGTTTCTTCATGGCGGTAAGTTACGCTCTCATGCTCTCTTTCTTCGCTAAAGTTCTCTAAGTAACGATCCGCATCGCTAGAATCTTGCTCATTTTCAAACTGGATCTTAGAAAAGGTTTTGATCGCTTCTATTTTAATGTCTTCAATGAGTTCTAAGAAAAGGTTGTAACTCTCTTTTTTGTATTCTACAAGGGGGTCTTTTTGGTTATAGCCTCTCAAATTGATACCGGTTTTGAGATTATCCATCGTATAAAGGTGCTCTCGCCATGCGTTGTCTAAAATCTGCAAATACACGATGCGTTCGATCCGGCTTCTTTGTTCGCTGTCTAAAACTTTCATTTTGTTTTCATAATCGCTTTTGAGTTTTTCAGCCACAAATTTTTCAATAGGGGAGGCTTTTTCTAAATCCTCTAATTCAACATGAGTGTTAAAATCTTCTTTTAAGACGTTTTTAAGCCCTAAAAGTTCCTCTTCAGACAGGTTTTGATGGTCAAAGGCTTTGAGTTTAGAAAAGATTTGATTGAGTGCGTATTCTCTGTTTTCAGCGATTTTAGCGCTAATATCGTAATTGGCATCTAATAATTCATCTCTAAATTTATACACGCTTTTTCGTTGTTCATTAGCCACATCATCGTATTCTAACAAATGCTTACGGCTTTCAAAATGCAAGTTTTCCACTTTTTTTTGCGCGTTTTCCACCGCTCTTGTTACGAGCTTGGATTCAATGTGTTCGCCGTCTTTAAGCCCTAATTTTTCCATCACCCCCTTAATCCTATCGCTCCCAAAAATGCGTAACAGATTGTCTTCTAAACTCAAATAAAATTGACTTGTTCCCGGATCACCCTGGCGCCCGCTTCGCCCCCTTAATTGGTTGTCAATCCTGCGGCTCTCATGCCTTTCAGTGCCAATGATATACAGCCCCCCAAGCTCTTTGATTTCATCAGTGAGTTTAATATCAACGCCTCTCCCTGCCATGTTAGTCGCAATCGTAACCGCCCCTTTAAGCCCAGCGTCTTTGATGATTTCAGCTTCTTTGGTGTGCTGCTTGGCGTTTAAAACGGTGTGAGGGATGCGCTCTTTTTTGAGTAAAGCGTGCAAGGTTTCACTCTTTTCAATGCTAGCCGTGCCAACTAGAACGGGCTGACCCTTATCGTGCAATTCTTTAATCTTAAGGATCACCGCGTCAAATTTTTCTTTTTCACTCTTATAGATGAGATCGTTCAAATCTTTCCGCTTGATCGCTAAATTAGTAGGGATAGACACCACTTCTAAATTATAGATTTCTAAAAATTCTGTGGCTTCGGTTTGAGCCGTACCTGTCATGCCTGAAAGTTTAGAAAACATCCTGAAATAATTTTGGAAAGTAATATCGGCTAAGGTTTGGCTCTCTTCTTTAATGCTCACGCCCTCTTTAGCCTCTAAAGCCTGATGCAGGCCCTCACTAAAGCGCCTCCCCTCAGACAAGCGGCCGGTAAATTCATCTACAATCACCACTTCATTATTGGCTACAATATAATCTTTATCAATAAAAAAGAGGTAATTCGCTTTCAAAGCCTGGTCTAAATGGTGCGATAAGGCGGCGTTTTCAATCTTGTATAAATTATCCACACCAAAGAGATTTTCGGCTTTTTTAATCCCCTCTTCAGTGATCAAAATCGCGCGGTTTTTTTCATCTATGGTGAAATCGGTTTCCACTTGCATGCTTTTAGCGACTTCATCAGCCTTGTTGTAATTTTCCATGCGCCTATCCACAGGCCCTGAAATGATTAAAGGGGTTCTCGCTTCATCAATTAAAATGGAATCCACCTCATCAACAATAGCGAACGCATGCGATTTTTGCACCTTATGCTCTAAAGAATATTTCATGTTATCCCTTAGATAATCAAAGCCAAATTCATTATTAGTGCCATAAACAATGTCTTTAGAATAAATTTCTAAGCGTTCATCATCGTCTCGCACGCTCGCAGTGATCGTGCCTACGCTATAACCTAAAAAATGATACAACGGCTCCATTTCTTTAGAATCCCTATGGGCTAGGTAATCATTAACGGTTACCACATACACGCTCTCGCCCTTTAAAGCGTTCAAAGCCACCGCTAAAGTAGCGACTAAAGTCTTACCCTCGCCAGTTTTCATTTCAGCGATCTTACCATCGTTTAAGACCATGCCCCCAATGAGTTGCACGTCAAAATGGCGCATCTTTAAGATCCTTTTGCTCGCTTCTCTGGTGATAGCAAAACTTTCTGGTAAAACTTCTAAAAGGGTTTTTTCTTGCAAATCTTTTTCTGTGGATCGCACTCGTTTTTTTAATTCTTCAAAAGCGTTTTGCAGCTCAACATCGCTCATTTTTTCATAAGTAGGCTCTAAGGCGTTGATGGCTAGGACTTGTTTTTTGTATTGTTTGATCCAGCGATCGTTTCTGGTGCCAATGATTTTTCCAATTATTGCTTTTATCATAGTAGTAATAACCTTATTAAGAGTGCTTTAATCTCATTTATTTTATTAAAGCGCCAGTTTTTAATCCCATTTTAGCATGGATAAAATAAAAGTCTTGTAAAATAAAGGGTTTTATTAAAGATGAGAGATTGTTTTAAGGTTTGAATAATGAAAGCTTTTTTAAAGATTGTAATGGTTTTGATTTTTATGGGCGTTGCTTGTGCTAAAAATCCTCCAACCCTTTCTAAAGAAGAAGAGGTTTTACAGCATTTGCAAAGTTTTAGTGCGCATTTCAAGCAGGTTTTAAAAAACGAAAAGCCTTTAGTTTATTATGGGGTTTTAAAAGCTAAAGCTCCTAATTGGGCTTTATGGGTTTATGAAAAGCCTTTAAAAAAAGAAATTTACATGAACGATAAAGAAGTGGTAATTTATGAGCCTAATTTATTCCAAGCGACCATTACGCCCTTAAAAGACAAGACGGATTTTTTCACCATCCTCAAGCGCTTAAAAAAGCAAGATGACGGATCTTTTAAAACGACTATCAACAAAACCGCTTATCGTTTGGTTTTTAAAGACGGCAAGCCTTTTTCGCTAGAATTTAAAGATGGAATGAATAATCTTGTAACGATCACTTTTTCTCAAGCAGAAATCAACCCCACCATTGCTGATGGAATCTTTGTTTTTAAGCCTAAAGATGAAAATATTGATATTGTGCGCCAGTGATTTTTAATGATTCATTGCGTTTTGTTAGCAAAAGTTAGTTAAAATAGACAAGCCTTTAGAAATCATGGGGCTGACTTGGATTTCGACAGATTTCTTGTCGCACAGATAGCATGCCAAGCGCTGCTTGTAAAACAGCAACAAAAATAACTGTAAACAACGCAGATTACGCTCCAGCTTACGCTAAAGCTGCGTGAGTTAATCTCCTTTTGGAGCTGGACTGATTAGAATTTCTAGCGTTTTAATCACTCCATAACCTTAAGCTAGACGCTTTTAAAAGGTGGTTCGCCTTTTAAACTAAGAAAAAGAACTCTTGAAACTACCTCAAGGTTTTAGAAAGTTGGACCAGAGCTAGTTTTAAGGCTAAAAACTAACCAATTTTCTAAGCATTGTAGAAGTTTGTGTTTAGGACAAGATTTTTGGACTGGGGTTCGATTCCCCACAGCTCCACCATATTAAAAAGTATCATTTTTATAGCGTATTTAAGGAAGGTAAATGCAGAAGTTTTTCTCTCGTTTTAGAAGGTGGGCGTTGCCCTTTTATTTTGTGAGCGCTTTAGCAGCGATTGATATTGATGAAGTGACAGAAGCTCAAGCTAACAGCGTGAAATTAAGCGATCAGTTAGTAAGCCTGAGCGATAAGCTTTTAGAAAAAGCGGTGGATAGGGGGCGCAATACTGATCACTTAAAAGATCTTAGCGATTTGCATGAAAAAATCAAACATTTGCGCTTGATCTTAGAGCCTAAGCCTAAGGACAAAGAAAATAATCCTAACTTAAAAGATCATCAAGGCTCTGAAACGATTGAAATCGGCGAAGCGGTTAAGAAGGCTTTAGGCGAGCCGGTATTCCCCCAAGACGCACTAGACGCCGCTTTGCAAATTGACAAACAGCTAGATTCCTTCAAGCAAGACAATTTGGTTGATGTTAAGCCCTTAAAAGATGTTTTAGCCCAACTAGAAGCCGAATTGAGAAAAGCCATTAATTTCCAAAAACAATGGCTCAATTCTACCAAGCCTAATTGATAGGGTTTAAAAAAAGAATTTCACGCTAACTATAAGGTTGCTCCTGTCTTGTGTGTTCGCCTTAAAGGCTTTATTAAAAGGGCTAGTGAGATCATTAACCTTATAGCCAGTGTGCATGCTTACCGCATAGTATTGTAAATTCACATCAACGCTAGCAAAAGAACCCCATTTATAGCCCAAGTGCAAGTTAATGGATCTTTCGCTCGCTCTAGTGGCATAAGTGTATCTGCCTAAAATCCCCCATAAAAACCCTCTATACACGCCCCCACCAAAGACATATCCGCTAACAGAGTCTGCGGTAACAGCGTTACTAAAAACCAAACCATAAATGCTGTTACTTCTTATGTCAAAAGGGATCGGGTTACCATACCAGCCAATCCTTGCGTTAGCGTTGCCAAAATTTTGGTAATAACCAAAGCCAAAGTTAAACTCGTTGTAGTCAAAGCGTTGGTGGATTAAAAGCGATGCGCCCCACTCGCCAATCTTAGAGTTACGCCAATACACATCGTATAAATCTTTAGCATAAACAGGGAAAATCGCATTAATAGTGGTTTGAGATCGCAACCCTAAGCCTTTGAATTTCGGGTTGCTATCAATATGGATTTTAATCCCTGGCGCTCCGTAAGTCTTAGGCGAAAAATAAGCAAAAGGCATGACTTGAACATGCTTGCTAGAAAAATAGAGTTGCGCGGCATGGATGCCATCATCAACTTCTTTTCTGCCATCTTCAGTTACAATAGGGGCATACCAATCTCGTATCCATTGCCCAAAAGCTAAAGCCCTCCCAAAAGAGCTAAACCATTTTAACGCTATCTTAGAATTGATTTTATAATCCAGTTCAAAACCTTGTGTGTAGGAACTCATAAAATCCATGTTAGAGAGATAGCGCCCTAATTTTAAGTGGAATTTATCGCCATAAGAATAAAACAGATAGGAGTTATACAGCACATAATTACGGGTGTGAGCGTCAGATTCTATGCGGGAGTCTTTCCAAGGAGCGTCGCCTAAATACCCCCACCAACGCCCTATGAGGTAATAAAGTTCTGATCCATAGACTTGATGCGTGGCTTGGTCTATGAGCGTTTTGGTGGAATCGTAAGCGAGCGCTCCTAAAATCCCGCCAACGCCTATTTTTAAGCTGTGTTTTTCAATGTTTTTAGGGAGCAGATTGGAATCCACTTGAAGCTTGATCGTGGCGGTTATAAAGGTGGCTGTAGGGAAAATCCCTTCTTTGGAATTGAGTTTGGAATGGTTAAACCCCACTTTAGAAAAAGACTCCGCTACCCCACTAAACTTATAATCAAAAGCCAATAAAGGGCTTTGATTGTAAAGAATAGAAACAAACAATAGAGGTAATTTTTGAAATTTTAACACAGAATGAACCTTTGTTTCATTTTCGCCCGTATCATATTCCAATTTTATTAAAAAACCCATTAAAAATAAAAGTATTCAAATAATTATCTAAATATTATTCTTTTTTTGTTTCGCTTTCATTTTTTGTCGGCTCAAAAGAATACCCTAAAGCCTGATAGATTTGATTGTGGTAACGGACTTGATTGTCTTCCAAACTCTCTTGAAAAGATTTTTTAAAATGCGGATCTAGCGTGTTTAAAAACACCTCTAGCCCTATCGCGCTGGAATAATTCACCCAATCATGCCTTAAATCGCTCTCTAATAAGGAAGCGTATTCTATCAGCGTTTCATCGCTGTTTTGCAAGGCATTGACAATGAATAAATTTTTCCTGTCTTTAGGCTGGGTGAGCAAGAGTAAAGAGGGGTTGAAATTGATTTGTGTGGAAAGGATTTTAAGGGGCTTATACTCTAAAAGCCCTATTTGAGAAAGGATCAGGCCGCTTTTAGTGGTAGGGGTGTTCAAAATCAAAATAGAATTTTTAAAAAACGCATCATGTTTTCTAAAATTTTTAGAAAAACTGGTCGCTTGCTTGTAAGAAATGTTTTCTTGGTGTTTGACTTCAACGTTTAAAGACTCCGTGATTTGTCTCAAGCGTTCGCCTATCAGGCCATCATCGTCGTATTCAATCACGGGCGAATTAGGGTTAATGAAAGCCGTGAGCATGCCTAATTGCTCTTTATAGTCAATCCCCCCAAAATACAAGCGCTCGCTTAAAGAAGGCTCGGTATGATTTTCTAATTGCGTTTTATTCACCGTAGGCACATAAGTAGGGGTGCTGATGGTGGTGTTTTGGAGCAAATTTTCCACGCCTTCTTTAGTCAATAAGGCTATCACAAAAGGGAATTTTTCTTTTTCAATCTCTTTATAGGTTTGCTCTAATTTTTCAGGGCTTTCTTCATCGCTGTCAAAGACTTGGATATTGAAATCGTTGTTTCTGGTGTTCAAATACGCTAAAAGGGTGTTCATCACCGAAATGGCATAACGCCCCACGACTTTTTTAGGCAGTAAAATCGCTAATTCAATCTTAGGCTCATAGCTTTCTTTAGCTGGGGTTTGAGAAGCGATGGATACGGGGTTGAGTTTATTGAGTATGTCATGATAATAAGTTTTAAGGCTCTCATCTTGATTATTGTTATCATATTGAGAAACAAAAGAAAAGATTTGATTTTGCAGCATCAAGTCTTTCAAGCATTCCAAAGAGCAAGACTCTGTCTTAATGATTTGCTGGTGCGCTGGGGGCAAAGGGGAAAACAGATAGCTTTTAGCGTTCAAGCTTATCGCACAAAAAGTTGAAACAATCAGCGCAAAGCGTTTGAAAAATCTTTTTCTTAAGGCGTATGGCATTTTTTAATATCTTTTAAACTGAATTTCCTAAAATTTTATTATTATAGAATAATTAACCCTAACAAGGGGACTGATTTTACCCCTACAATCCAACAAGAGGACTTTTTTCAAGGCGTGTGGGATCAAACGCGCTTTTAAACACTCAAACCCTATGAAATCCCTATTATAAGGGCACAAAGCGAGAACCAAACCCCCTAACTTTTAATTTTTCAACCATTAAAGGATTGCATCAAAGGAACAAATGGTGCATGCTTTCATGCTTTGATGATCCTCTAGCGCCAATTATAGATATAAGGCCTTAAGCTAATGCAATAATCTCTAGTGCTCAATATATCCTTACGCATGTCCCCTAATTGCCCAGACAACACTTCTTGCACTTTTCTTAATTGGTTGATCTCAGTGTTTTGCGCGCTGATGACTTTTTTTAAATCCCTTATTTCTTTAATCAAATCCGCATTACTGATCGCTTTATTGGCTTGTTCTGGATCTGCACTTAAAAAAGCCAACGCTACACACCAACTCACAACGATTTTTTTCATCACCATTCTCCTTTTTTATCCTATTCCAACACTCAGCCATAGCTCAATAAAAGGGATCGCCCCTTTTAATGGAAACAAAACTAGAGCCTGAAATTCTCCATTAAATTAAAGTTCATGTAGCGATAGATCTTGTCTTTTTGGCTCTCTAGCTTTTCGCTCACTAAATCCATGTATTCTTCTTTAGTGGGGATTCTCCCTAGTAAAGCGCACGCCGCCCCAAGCTCCGCACTGCCTAAATACACTTTAGCTCCTCTACCCATGCGATTATCAAAATTGCGCGTGGAAGTGGAAAAGACGACCGCATTATCCCTAACCCTCGCTTGATTGCCCATGCACAAGCTACAGCCTGGGACTTCAGTCCTTGCCCCGGCAGCTCCAAAAATCGCATAATAGCCCTCATTAATCAGCTCTTGTTCGTCCATTTTACTGGGTGGCACTACCCAAAGACGCGCTTGACTGGGAGGAGCGTTTTTAACGATTTCACCAAAGGCTCTAAAATGCCCGATATTCGTCATGCAAGATCCAATAAACACTTCATCAATAGCGTGGGGTCTTTTGCCGGTCGTATCCGCTAAAACTTCGCTCAAAGTAGCGACATCATCAGGGTCATTAGGGCATGCCAAAATAGGCTCTGTGATTTCTGCCACATCAATTTCAATGACAGCGGCGTATTGGGCGTTACTATCTGGCTCTAACAATACCGGATTATCCACCCAAGCTTGCATCGCATCTTTGCGTTTTTTCAAAGTCTCTTTGTCTTCATAACCGCTCGCAATCATCTCATCAATGAGCTTGATATTGGATTTCAAGTATTCAATCATCGGCTCTTTATTCAAACGCACCACGCAAGCAGCCGCGCTCCTTTCCGCGCTCGCATCACTTAGTTCAAAAGCCTGCTCCATTTTAATATCAGGCAAGCCTTCAATCTCTAAAATACGCCCGTTAAAGACATTGATTTTACCCTTTTTCTCCACCGTGAGTAACCCTTTTTTAATGGCATAATAAGGGATCGCATTCACTAAATCCCTTAAGGTGATCCCAGGATTCATTTCCCCTTTAAAACGCACTAACACGGATTCTGGCATGTTCAATGGCATCGTGCCTGTAACCGCTGCAAAAGCGACTAACCCGCTCCCTGCCGGAAAACTAATGCCTAAAGGGAAACGGGTGTGGCTATCCCCACCTGTGCCTAAAGTGTCAGGCAATCCCATGCGGTTCAGCCATGTATGGATCACGCCATCGCCCGGATGCAACGCCACACCGCCTCTTTGAGTGATAAAGCCAGGCAAACTCGCATGCAAACTCACATCGCTAGGTTTTGGGTAAGCGGCGGTATGGCAAAAACTCTGCAACACAAAAGGCGCATCAAACTTCAAGCTCGCCAATTCTTTAACCTCATCTCTGGTCATCGCCCCTGTGGTGTCTTGACTGCCCACGGTGGTAACCTTTGGCTCACAATAAGTCCCAGGTAAGATCCCTTTTACCCCACAAGCATGGCCTACGATTTTTTGGGCTAAAGTGTAGCCTTTAGCGTCGCTTTTAGGAGCGGATGGCTTTTTAAACGCTTCCGATTCGCCTAGCCCTAAAAATTTACGCGCTTTATTCGTCAAACCCCTACCGATGATTAAAGGGATACGCCCAGAAGCCCTAACTTCATCTAACAAAGTTTCAGGCTCTAGCTTAAAAGTGCTAACCACCTTATCGTTCAGCGTGATTTCGCCTTTATAAGGATAGATTTTAATCAAATCGCCCTCTTTTAAATCCTTAACGTCAGCTACAATGGGTAACGCCCCGCTATCTTCACAAGTCGCAAAGAAAATCGGAGCGATCACCCCCCCAATCACAATGCCCCCACTCCTTTTATTAGGCACAAAAGGAATGTCCTTACCAAAATGCCACATGATAGAGTTTGTCGCGCTTTTTCTAGAGCTTCCTGTGCCAACCACATCGCCCACATACGCTACAGGAACGCCTTTAGTTTTAATGGCTTTTATGCGTTGTTCGTAATTTTCAATCCGGTTTTTTAGCATGGCTTTGGCATGTAAAGGAATATCGCTTCGCGTGAAAGCATCGCTCGCTGGGCTTAAATCATCGGTATTGGTTTCGCCATCAATCTTAAACACGCACGCTTCAATGCATTCATTCAAAGGCTCTTTATTCAAAAACCATTCGGCGTTCGCCCAAGACTCTAGCACTTCTTTAGCCAGAGCGTTAGTTTTGCTCATTGCCGCAATTTTATCAAACGATCCATAGACTAAAAGAGTGGTTTTTAAAGCTTTCGCGCTCTCTTTAGCGATGTTTTTGTCTTGACTCTCTAATCCCACAATCAAAGGCTCTACATTATACCCCCCAAGCATCGTGCCTAAAAGAGTGGTCGCTTCTAAAGCGCTAATGTGTGCACATTCTAGTTTTTTTTGAGACAATTTAGCTAAAAATTCCGCTTTCACTTTCGCCCCCTCATCAACCCCAGGGCTTACCCTGTGAATAAGTAATTCTTTAGCGAAAGCGGCGTTTGTGGGATCTTTTGTTAAAATCTCAACGACGGCTTGAACTTGTTTAGCGCTTAAGGGGAGTGGCGGGATATTCTCACTTTCTCTTTCTGAAACGCTTTTTTTGTAATCTTCTAAAAAATCTTTCATCATTTCTCCTTTTTAAATCGCATTATTGGCTAATGCCCTAATTATTTGCCCCATGATAACAAAACTCTTTTTACTTTTAGTTAAGTTGTAAGAAACTTTAGCTACCATGCGATGCAAAAAAGGATTTTAAGTGCGTTTTGGTAAAATTGATTATTTGAACATGCTCCCTTTTGATGTGTTTATCAAATCTTACCCCACCCCTTGTTATTTCAAACAATTTTTACGGCTTAAAAAAACCTACCCCTCCAAACTCAATCAAAGTTTTTTATTCAGGCGCATTGATGCGGGCTTTATTTCTTCTATCGCTGGCTATCCATTCGCTCTTTGTTCTTATTCTTTAGGCATTGTCGCTTATAAGGAAGTTTTAAGCGTGCTGGTTGTGGATACAAAAAACGCTTTTGACAAAGAAAGCGCTTCTTCAAACGCCCTCTCTCAAGTTCTAGGGTTAAAAGGCGAAGTGTTAATCGGCAATAAAGCGTTGCAGTTTTATTATTCCAACCCCAAAAAAGATTTTATAGATTTAGCCGCTCTGTGGTATGAAAAAAAACGCTTGCCGTTTGTTTTTGGGCGTTTGTGTTATTATCAAAACAAGGATTTTTACAAGCGTTTGTCTTTAGCTTTCAAACACAAAAAAACAAAAATCCCTTACTACATCCTTAAAGAAGCCGCTTTAAAAACCAACTTGAAACGCCAAGATATTCTGCATTACTTGCAAAAAATTTACTACACTTTAGGCAAAAAAGAGCAATTAGGCCTTAAAGCGTTCTATCGTGAATTGTTGTTCAAACGCATTCAAAAACCCAAGCGTTTTTAGCGATTCGCTGAGGAGAATGTAGGCTTAAAATTTAGAAAGGGTGTTTTTAAGCAAGATTAGGTTACAATCACAAGTTTTATTAAAATTTTATTAATTAATTAAGAAGGGATCATGCAAGCAAAGATAAAAAACAAGCGGGTTTTGGTGAAATTTTCTGGGGAAGCGTTAGCTGGGGACAACCAGTTTGGGATTGACATTCATGTGTTAGATCACATCGCTAAAGAGATCAAAAGTTTAGTGGAAAACGATATTGAAGTGGGTATTGTGATTGGTGGAGGCAATATCATTAGGGGGGTTAGCGCGGCTCAAGGGGGGATTATCAGGCGCACTAGTGGGGATTATATGGGCATGTTAGCCACCGTGATTAATGCGGTAGCGATGCAAGAAGCTTTAGAGCATATCGGTTTAGACACAAGAGTGCAGAGCGCCATTGAAATTAAAGAG
>NZ_MTWR01000068.1:0-744 GCF_001998165.1 Helicobacter pylori
TTTTTTAATTACGGGTGGGTGTTTTGAGTGAGAAATGAATTGATAGAAATAATATTTTTTAAATAAAAGCCTTATTTTTATCTTTTTTTCGTATAATAAGATTTAAGTTAGTATTGATAGTGGTGCGTTAAGGTTTTTCAATCTTGTGCGATAAAATCAACGCTTCTTAATAAGCTCATAGTTTTAAATATTCAAAATAGTATAAAAAGGAAAGTCATGTATGCGGCTCATCCTGTTAAACCCCTAAAAGCCCCTAAACTCAAAACTCAATTTTTAAGGCGTGTGTTTGTGGGCGCGTCTATTAGGCGCTGGAATGATCAAGCATGCCCTTTGGAATTTGTGGAATTAGACAAACAAGCCCATAAAGCGATGATTGCGTATCTGCTCGCTAAAGATTTAAAAGACAGGGGTAAAGATTTAGATTTAGATCTTTTAATCAAGTTCTTTTGCTTTGAATTTTTGGAGCGCTTGGTTTTAACTGATATTAAACCCCCTATTTTTTACGCCCTCCAACAAACGCACAGCCAAGAATTAGCCTCCTATGTTGCGCAAAGTTTGCAAGATGAAATCAGCGCGTATTTTTCTTTAGAGGAACTCAAAGAGTATTTAAGCCATAGACCCCAAATTTTAGAAACTCAAATTTTAGAGAGCGCGCATTTTTATGCGTCTAAGTGGGAGTTTGATATTATTTATCATTTCAACCCCAACATGTATGGCGTGAAAGAGATTAAAGATAAAATTGAC
>NZ_MTWR01000007.1:0-7586 GCF_001998165.1 Helicobacter pylori
ATGTTTTAAGGAACAGTGGATTTATGATTTTTACTCTCCAAGAACCGTGGTTAAAAACGGGCGCACTCTAAATTATGGTATCCATTTAGTGAATTACACTTATGAAAGAAAAGGAATTAGCGTTAGCCCTTTTTTCCAATTTTCGCCTGGGACTTATTATAGCCCTGGGGTGGTTGTAGGCTATGATAGTAACCCTAATTTTGATGGCGTGGGCTTTAGATCCGAAACAAAAGCTTATATTTTGCTCCCTGTCCATGCCCCCTTAAGAAGGGATACTTATCGTTACGCTATAAAGGCTGGCACTGCCGGGCAAAGCTTGCTTATTAGGCAACGATTTGATTACAATGAATTTAATTTCGGGGGAGCGTTTTATAAAGTGTGGAAAAACGCAAACGCTTACATCGGCACGACAGGAAACCCTTTAGGCATTGATTTTTGGACCAATAGCGTTTATGATATAGGGCAAGCCTTAAGCCATGTGGTAACCGCTGATGCTGTCTCTGGTTGGGTTTTTGGTGGGGGCGTGCATAAAAAATGGCTGTGGGGGACTTTATGGCGTTGGACTAGCGGCACTTTAGCCAATGAAGCGAGCGTGGCTGTTAATGTGGGCTATAAGATCAGTAAGAGTTTGACAGCGAGCGTGAAATTAGAATATTTGGGCGTGATGACGCATTCAGGCTTTACGGTAGGGAGTTACAGGCCCACGCCCGGCTCTAAAGCGCTTTATTCAGACAGGAGCCATTTGATGACAACTCTTAGCGCCAAATTCTAACCAATCGCTTTAAGCTGTTTATTAAAGCGTTAAAAATCCCTTAATAAAAACACTATAATACAAGTTTAATCAAATCCAAAGGTTAAGCATTTGAAACTCTTTTTCAGGCGGTATTCTAAATACCTTAAAGAGCATTATAAAAGTTTTATAGTGGTTTTATTTTCTTCTTTAGTGGTGGCTTTAAGCACGGCTTGGGGGACTTATTTAGTCAAGCCCACTTTAGATGAAATTTTTATCAATAAAGACACTCACATGCTCAAAATCCTGCCTTTTTTAGTGATCTTAGCGTATTTGGGGAAGAGTGGGGGCATGTATTTAGGCACTTATTTCACTAACTTTATTGGGCTTGATATTGTCAAAAAAATACGCAATACTATGCTAGAAAGCCTTCTTAAAATGGAAATGGATTTTTTTAATAGAACGAAAAAGGGCGAATTGATTGCAAGAATCACCAATGATATAGGATTGATTAGAGCGAGTTTGTCCAATTACCTTTCAGAGAGTATAAGAGAGGGGCTAACGATTGTCGGGTTAGTGGGGGTGGTGATCTATCAAAGCCCTAAATTAGCGTTAGTGGGGCTAGTCATCATGCCGCTAGCCGCCATTCCTATCAGTAAAATCATTCGTAAGGTTAAAAAACTCGCTAAATCCCATCAAGAGAGTAACGCCAAAATCACCGCTCGTTTGAGTGAAGTCTTTAACAATGTGGAAGCGATTAAAATCTCTAATGGCGAAAAATTAGAGCATAAGGCTTTTGTGAAAGAAAATGAAGCGTTTTTTAAAATCGGTATCAAAAACATCGCCGTGGCTGAAATTTCTTCGCCTTTAATGGAGTTTTTAGGCTCTATTGCGATAGCGTTAGTGATCTATTTAGGGGGGAATGAAGTGATTAGGGGCCATATTAGCGTGGGGGCGTTTTTTTCTTTCATCACGGCCCTTTTTATGCTCTATACGCCGATCAAACGCCTAACTAGGATTGTTTCTAATTTTCAAGAAGCCTTAGTCGCTAGCGATAGGATCCATGAGATTTTAGAAAGAGAGCCGGCTATTGTTGATGGGGAATTGACGCTAAATAACGCTATACACACCATAGAATTTAAAAAGGTATGGCTCGCTTATACGCTAGACAATCAAGAGCGTTATGTTTTAAGCGATATTAGTTTGAAATTCCAACAAAATGAAATCATCGCTTTAAAAGGCGAAAGCGGGAGCGGTAAAAGCTCGTTAGTGAATTTAATCTTACGCCTTTATGAGCCAAGCCAGGGCGAAATTTTCATCAATGATCAAAAAATAGAAAGCATCACTCAAAAATCCTTAAGAGAAAAGATTAGCGTTGTCACTCAAAGGGTGTTTATTTTTAATGGGAGCGTGGCTGAAAATGTGGCGTATGGTTTAGAAATTGATGAGGTAAAAATCAAAGAATGCCTGAAAAAAGCTCAAGCCTTAGATTTTGTGGAAAAAATGCCTCATGGGATAGAGAGCGTTTTAGATGAATTTGGCGCTAATCTTAGCGGCGGCCAACGCCAAAGAATCGCCATTGCAAGAGCCTTGTATAAAGACGCTCAAGTTTTAATCTTTGATGAAGCCACTTCCGCTTTAGACAATCACACAGAAGAGAGCGTCAAACAAAGCATTTTAGAATTAAAACAAAACCGCTTGATCATTCTCATCTCGCACAACCCAAGCACGCTTAAATTAGCCACCAAGCATGTGAAATTAGAGCATGGGCGTTTGATAGAATGCTAAGGGTTTTAAGCGTTGGTGTTGCTTTTATTTTACTAGGGTGTCAGTTTTTCAATAAAACAACGCTCCATTTAAAATATAAAGATTACCCCAAAAACAGCCCTTTAAAAACCGCTTCCACTTTAACCCCCCCTAAAATCTTTTTTAACGCTCATTTTGTGCCGCCCTTTTACCAAAAAGAATTTAAAAAAGCACTCGCCCAACAAATCGCTTATTTTTTAAAAGATAAAAGCGCCCTCACTTTCAATGTTTCAGGCAATGTTTTTTTTTCTTTTGAAGAGAGTCCTAAGGATTTAAAAGCCATTAAAGAAAGGCTTAAAAAGACTATTGAGCCTAACGCTGACCCTAAATCTGTCATGCGTTTTTTAAACCTTCAAGCGAGCTTGATTTTAGAATGCGTCCCGCAAACCACTTGCCCGTTTGACACCCTTTTAATCCCCACTGCTTTCAGCGTGCCTGTTTATTACGCTAATCGTTTGGGCGATAACCCCTCTCTTTTTTCCCAAGAAGACAAAACCTATCATAACGCTTTAATCAAAGCCCTTAATAAGGCTTACTATTCTCTTATGGAGGGTTTAGAAAAGCGTTTGAACGCTATAGAAAATGCAGAGTGGCTTTAAGGCATGAAAAAGATTGTATTTTTTATTTTTGTCATTTTGTTTTCGGTAGGGATTTATTTAGCTTGGCATGTTTTATTGGAAAAAGCCTTAGAATTGAAATTAGCTACTTCAGCTAATGATTTGCTTTTAAAATTGTTCGTGCTTCTTGGCGTTTTTTCCATATTAGTGCTTTTTCAAGGCGTTATTTCTTCGTATAAGAAGCGCCAACTTAAACGCATTTTGCAAAAAATAGACGCCATGAACGGCTTTGAATTTGAAGAATATTCCAAAATCTTTTTCACTTCAAAGGGTTTTGCAGTCACAATCACTCAAAAAAGCGGCGATTATGGAGCGGATCTGATTGCAGAAAAAGACGGCGTCAAATGGGCGGTTCAAGCCAAACGCTACTCGCACAAAGTTTCGCCCAAAGCCATTCAAGAGGTGGTCTCTTCTAAAGCTTACTACGCTTGCGAAAAAGCCTGCGTGATCACCAACAGCTACTTCACGCAAGCGGCTAAAAAACTGGCTCAAGCTAACGAAGTACTTTTGATTGACAGAGACGAATGGGTCAGGTTTTTGAACGAAAAGAGATGAACCGATTCCATCAGATCGTTTGTTCTCAAGTTCTTTTAAAATTTTGTCGTAATTGCATGCGCTATAATGTCAAAATTTAGCGTCAATTTCTGCTTGGATAAAGGGGTTCAATGATTCAGTCTGTTCGCATCAAAAACTTTAAGAATTTTAAGGACACTACAATTGATGGTTTTACCAAGCTTAACATTATCACTGGTGAAAACAATGCGGGAAAGTCTAATTTGTTAGAGGTGTTATATTGTTTAGTGGGAAAAGACATGCACCCATGCACTAATATACTGGAGATTTATGACAATATACGCAAAGAACCTTTAACGACAGAATCACAAAACTTGATGTTTTATAATTTAAACACTAGAAAACCAATACGAATCACTACAACTTCAGACAACAATCAGACATTAGATTTGCAAATAGAGCTCATAACCAATGAGAATCAAAAAGTAAGAGAGTCGCAAATAATACCCACAGCAGAACAAGCGCAAGCATTCTCACAACTTAAGTTCATTTTTAAAAAAGATAAAGAAGAAATCTATAATGACTATTTAAATATTGCTAGAATTCCCAATTTCCCACCAATTCCTAATCAGTCAAGTTACAACAGGCAATTTAAGAATTTTGAGCCCAACCAATCGCAAAAACTTTTACCCTTTGAAAGCGCCGCCATCATAACGCCTAGCGATGTTGCTCGCAAGCGAGATGTTATAAATTCTAATGCTATCCATATTATGAATCCCAATATCATTCAAGCAGTGCGTAAGATTCTTGATGACAATCAACTAGAAAAAAGGCTGAATCAAAGCCTTAACCAATTTGATAAAAACATTCAAGCTATTAGATTTAATGCTAACAACCAACTCAAATTAGAGATGAAAAATATCAAAGAAAAAGTCCCCCTATCTATGTTTGGCGATGGTTTGATGAAATATTTGCATATTATGAGCGCTTTTATTGCCAATAACGCAACAACGATCTATATTGACGAAGTGGAAAATGGCTTGCATTTTTCCCGCATGAGGTTATTGTTAGAAAAGATTATTGATTTTATTAATAATAACAAAGATCGTAATTTGCAAGTGTTTATGACTACCCACAGCCAAGAATTTGTAGAAATTTTAGACCAAGTTATCAAAGAAAAAGATTTTGCTCATCAGACTAAATTGTTTTGCTTAGAAAAAAACAGCAGTTCAATCGTTGCAGAGCCTTATTATGGAGAAAATCTATCTCTTTATTTCAGGAATTGTGCCAATCTTTTTGGAGGTAAAGAAAGGTTTAAAGAAAATAATTATGAGTAAAAAGATACTTATTTATACAGAAGGAAAAAGTGATAGAAACTTTCTAGGTTGGTATCTTAATTTTTTGAAATGCCAGGATCATTTTGATATGCTTGATATAGAAGGTAAAGATAAGCTCATTTCAGGTGAATTTCCGGAAAAGATTAGAAAAATTTTAAATAATGAACATCAAACATATAAACAAGTGTGTATTATTTTTGATGCAGACAAGAAAGAGAGTCAAGAAAGCGATGCAGGTTTTGATAATAAGCTTAAGTATATTCGTGAAAAATTCAAAGAAAAAAGGATTGATTTTCCAAGAGAACAAATCTTTTTATTCCCTAACAATAAAGATGATGGTGATTTAGAAACCCTATTATTAAAAATTGCTAACCACAAAGAGTTTATAAATTGTTTTGAAGGCTATTTGGATTGTATTAAAAAGACAGAACATTACAAACCGATTAAAAACATAAGAAAAAATAAGTGGTATGCCTATTTAGAAGCACTTGGATTAGAATATCTATATACCAAAAAAAATATTTTTGATAATATAGGAGGTAAAGTAAAGAATGAATATGAAGAAGACTATGAAAAATTAAAAAAAGCCATCAAGTTTGAATCAGAACTTCTCATTCCTCTTAAAGATTTTCTAGGGCAATTTGCAGAAAATAATCAAAAAACAAATCCTAAAATTTTCTAATTTAACAAAATATATTACAATCAATCAAAAAATATTATTTTTACAAAAAGGCGCGCTGTGAAATTGTGGTTTCCTTATTTTTTAGCGATTGTGTTCTTGCATGCATTGGGTTTAGCGTTGCTCTTTATGGCCAATAACGCTTCGTTTTATGCAGCGGCTTCTATGGCTTACATGTTAGGGGCAAAGCATGCCTTTGATGCAGATCACATCGCTTGCATAGACAACACCATTAGAAAGCTCACCCAACAAGGCAAAAACGCCTATGGTGTGGGGTTTTACTTTTCTATGGGGCATTCAAGCGTGGTGATTTTAATGACCATCATCAGCGCGTTTGCGATCGCTTGGGCTAAAGAGCATACGCCGATGCTAGAAGAAATAGGGGGGGTAGTGGGGACTTTAGTTTCTGGGCTTTTTTTGCTCATTATAGGGCTATTGAATGCGATTATTCTCTTGGATTTATTAAAAATATTCAAAAAATCGCACTCTAACGAAAGCTTGAGCCAGCAACAAAATGAAGAAATTGAACGGCTTTTAACGAGTAGGGGCTTACTTAATCGCTTTTTTAAGCCCTTGTTTAATTTCGTTTCCAAGTCGTGGCATATTTATCCTGTGGGTTTTCTTTTTGGGCTAGGCTTTGATACCGCTAGTGAAATCGCGCTTTTGGCCCTCTCTAGCAGCGCGATCAAAGTGAGTGTGGTGGGCATGCTCTCTTTACCCATTCTTTTTGCCGCTGGCATGAGTTTGTTTGACACATTAGATGGGGCGTTCATGCTCAAGGCGTATGATTGGGCGTTCAAAACCCCTTTAAGGAAAATCTACTACAACATCTCCATCACAGCCTTAAGCGTGTTTATCGCGCTTTTTATCGGGTTGATTGAGCTTTTTCAAGTCGTTAGCGAGAAACTCCATTTAAAATTTGAAAACCGCCTTTTAAGCGCCCTACAAAGCCTGGAATTTACAGACTTAGGCTATTACTTGGTGGGCTTATTCGTAATAGCGTTTTTAGGCTCATTCTTTTTATGGAAAATCAAATTTTCTAAATTAGAGAGCTAGATTTTAAGCCCTCAAATTATCGCTCAACAAATCTTTAAGGCTTTTATTTGAAAAACTTTGTTTTGGCATGAAAGCTTTGGGGTTTGAAAGGCTTTCACTCAAATAGCCTAATAATTCCTTAATTTCGTTTAATTTTTCTTCCAAATAAGCTTGAAACCCGCTTATATTTTCCAATAAATCCAAAGGATTATCCACAATCATGGAAAAAACCTCATCGTTAATGGCAATGTTGAGCTGAGTGTCAAACAAAGGGGAGGCTAAAAACTGGCAATTTTCTACAATTTCTCGCAATTCTTGTTTAATGATAGAAGCTTGCAAAGCGTCTTTATCTTCCAAACCCATGCTCTTATTGAAAAGCTTTTTGCAAGCGATTTGCAAGACTTGTAACGCTCCAACGCTCTCGTTTATATTTTTCATGTCCCTACTGAATTTAGCGATTTGTTGGGATTTTTCTATCACATTGGTTTTAAAATCGCTTGTTTCAACATCGCCCAAATGCTTTTGAAGAGTTTTTAAAATATCCATAAAAAACCTTTTAAATAGAATTGATCATTCACAAGCATTTTTCGTTCCTTTTTTATGGAAACTTCAAAAAACACCCTTAAAAAGGTTTTTAGGTATAATTAGCGATCTTTTAGTTTCAAAGAGTAGAGAGATTGGATGAAAAAAATATGGCTTTTAGTGTGGGGCTTGTATTCTTGGGTGTTTTTGCATGCGATAGAAACGATAGAAAAAGCCCCTACAAATGTAGAGGATAGAGACAAAGCCCCCCATTTGTTGCTTTTAGCAGGGATTCAAGGCGATGAGCCTGGAGGGTTTAATGCAACTAATTTGTTTTTAATGCACTA
>NZ_MTWR01000069.1:0-5106 GCF_001998165.1 Helicobacter pylori
TTAAGGATACACAATGGCAAAAAGATGCGCTTTAACTTTTAAAGGGCCTATGATAGGCAATCATGTCAGTCATGCGAACAACAAAAACAAACGCCGCTTACTCCCTAACTTGCGATCGATTAAGATCCAATTAGACGACGGCACGACCAAACGCATTAAGGTGGCTGCTTCCACTTTAAGAACCATGCGTAAAGGGGCTTAGTTTTTAGAATTTCTATCCATTTTTGATTATAGGGATGGTTTTGGTGTTTTTGATAACCTTTTTAAAACTTCCCTTAAAACTAAACTTCTTTTTGAGATTAAAACACGGCCTAGATTAGGTTTAGCGTTTTAATTAAATTTAGAGGTAAACGCTTTCAAAAAAATTTATTTTGATCTAGGAATTGGTTTTGTTTGAAAAGTTGAAATTTTTTAAAATCAAAAAAGACGATGAAATTCAGCCAGAAGTCAATTTAAATTCTGAAATCTATGAGCAATTTAAGGTCTTTAGACTCCCGCTTATTTTAATCCAATTGCTTGTGCTTTTAGGCACTCTGGGATACTTCGCCCTAGAAAATTATAGCCTTATGCAAGCTTTCTTTCAAACGACTTACACCATGACAGCTACAGGGTTTGGTGCTTTAAATGAAAGCCAGTTCGGGCCTATAAGTATTTTTTTAACTTCCATTTTAATGTTTTTTGGGGCAGGAATTATTGCCTTTAGCGTGGCTATTTTAGTTAGCGTGGTCAATAAAGGCACGCTTACCAGATTGATTAAGGAGAAAGGTATGATTTATAAAATCGCGCGCCTTAAGGATCATTATGTGATTTGTTACCACAACGAATACACCATTGAATTGAGCAAGCAATTCCGCTCTGCTCAAATCCCTTTTGTGGTCGTGGATAATGACCCTAGTTTTGAAGAAGAAGCCATTAAGCACAAATACCCCTACTATATCATAGGCGATCCGCACACCAATTTAGCCATGCTAAAAACCCACTTAAGCAGCGCTAGGGGTGTTGTGGCTTTGTCTAAGATTTTACCGGTGAATGTGGCGTTAATGGTGAGCGTGCGCTTGTTTGAAAAGGAATTAAAGCGCAAACCTTATTACATCATTGCGAGCGCGCATAGCGATGAAGGCTTAGAAAAATTAAAAAAATTAGGGGCTGATATGGTGGTTTCCCCTACAAAGCTCATGGCTCAACGAGTGAGTGCGATGGCGGTGCGTCCGGATATGGAAAATATCTTAGAGCGCTTTATCAATAAAAAAGACACGCTTTTAGACTTAGAAGAAGTGATTGTCCCCAAAACCAGCTGGCTTGTGTTAAGGAAATTAAAAGAAGCCCATTTTAGAGAGATCGCCAAAGCCTTTGTGATTGGTATCACTCAAAAAGATGGCAAATACATCCCCATGCCTGACGGGGAAACGATTATTGCGAGCGAATCCAAACTATTAATGGTTGGCACTTCAGAAGGCGTTGCAACCTGTAAGCAACTCATTACTAGCCACCAAAAACCAAAAGAAGTGGATTACATTTCCTTGTGATTGATACAGCCCTTTTTATAAAATAAAAAAGGCTTGACTCTCATCAAATACGGGTAATAAAATCTAAAAAATGCTAAAAACATTTTTTACAATCCATAGCAAAGAGCTTGGCGTTAGCCAAAAAGCTTTAGTTATTTATGTTTAATTAGAACAGATCTAAGACTTAAACGGATTTGAGGCTTATTTTTCTCACACCCATACGCTCAATGAGAGTTAATTATAACCCTTTTAAAGCCTTCTTTGTTGATATGATCGTAATAATCGCTTCATTGAAATAATTGATATTTCCGTAAAAATACCCATGATACAATTCTAAAATACCGCTCACATTTTCTACTAAAAGCTTAGTATGGTAAGTTTGCGATACATACTTATGCGTGATTTTTTGAATGCTTTCTTTCAAAAAGCCTTCGTTCGTTTTCAGCCCAAAATACGCGCTATTTTCTGTTTTTTGTGCGGTAACAAAACTAAAAAAAACCTCTATTTCGTATTTTTTGCTTTTTTCTAGCGTGTAATCGCTTAAATCCTTGACTTTCTGCTCCCATCCACCTTGTATATAGATCGTATTCCTAATATAATAAACGCCCACAAACAAGCCGCTAAATTTCGGCTTTAAGGTTTCTAAAAGTTCGTTAAATGCGGTTTTTTTCGCTTCGTTAATCTCGCTTGTGGCTGTAGTTTTAGCTTGCGTGATGTTGTTTATCGCTTGCGTTTGGTTCGTGTTTATTTCATTGTTAGCGCTTTCTTTAGCTTCGTTAATGTTATTTATCGCTTGCGTTTGTTTTTCGCTTATTTCACTATTAGCGTTCGTTTTAGCTTGTGTTATCGCTTCAAGGCTTTGGGTTTTGTTAGCGTTAATTTGATTTGTAGCGTTTTCTCTGGCTTGGTTTAAAAAGATTTGATAGCTCGTTAAAAGCTTTGTCGTGGTTTCTATGATTTGATTTTCTAGCTTTTTAATCTCGCTTTTGATGTTTTCAGTATTAGCGTTTAAGGTAGCGGTTACTTCTTGCTCGTTACTTCGCATGCTCGTATTGAAATCGTTGAAATAGCTTTCATATTCTCGCATTTTAGTTTGCAGTCCATCGCTTGAATTTTCTAACCATTTAACGATCCCTCTCAATCTCTCATCAATTTCATTGGCTTTTTGAAAAAAATCCATGCCCGTTATAACTTCTAAAATCCTTTTCACTCCTTTAAGGCTTAAATTAACTTGCTCTTTCCATAATGTAGCGTTATTTAAAGCGTTTTCAAGCTCTCTTAATAACTCGCTTGTGATTTCTTTAAACGCTGGTTTTTCTTTAGTGGCGATTTCTGGGCTGGGTGGATTAGGGTAATTCATTTTTCAATTCCTTTTAAAAATTTCTCATGGGCGTTAAACTTTTTTTCTAACTCTGGCAACAGATTAAGTAATTCCCTGCTTTCCTTACTGCTTTTACCGCTTTCAATGCCATATTTAATGAAATCAAAAATATTAATTTGACTAATAGGCTTACTAGTTCCTGTAAAAATATCAACTGCGTTTTCTATCATTTGGTCTTTAGCTTTTACCAAAAACTCATAAAACTGCGCGCTAGGGTTTTCAAGGCGTAAAAAGCGTGCAAAAGAACTCCCTAATAATTGGCTTATCATGCTGTTGTAAGCGTCCTTATTTTCCTTAATGAAAGCATTCATGCCGTTTTCATCTGTTGTATTAACTAGGTAGTCAATGTCATGCGCTAACTTAGAAAAATTATCAGCTCTGTTACCGCTTTCAAGCATTTTAGCGGTAGTGTCTAGCACATCGGTTAGATAAGGTGAAATCGTGAAATTTTTAATCGTGGTGTCGTTATTGAGATTGTGAAAATTCGCGCTGTTATTGGCAAACATTTCCTTAAACGCCTTAAATTGCTCTCTGTCTAGGTTTTTATAAGCGTTATCAAACACTTCTAAAAAGCTGTTATTTGGGGTGTTTCTGGCGTAATGACTCAAAAGAGAAAGGTTAGCGTTTTCAACTTGAATGGCGCTTGGGATTTTAGCGTCTCTTTCTAACATTCTTGCAACCTGATTGGCTAAATTCTCCACGCTGTCGCTTTCAAATTTAGGCGGCAAATGTTTCAATTTGTCGTTATAACTGCTCATCGCGCTTAAAAGCGTATCGCCAAAGCTGTTCGCTCGGTTTTCGTTAGATTTGCTCGCTATTTTAAAAATCTCTTTGTCGTTTAATTCCTGCTCTGGCATTCGCACTAAAAGCTCATTAGGTTTTAATCTAATGTTGAAATTCTCTTTAAGCGCTTGTTCGTATTTTTTTCGGCTCTCTGCGTTAAAGTTTAGCATGCCAGCTATTCGGTGGTTTCCTGCGATCACTTGCCCGTCTGGTAAGATAATGGGCAAGTCATCAAAACCCCCGCGCCCTATAATCAATTTAGGATCAAAGCGCTTGGCTATCTCTTCTACTTTCTTGCTATCCACTGCGGTGCGTGTTTGCGTGCCCGTGTTTTTGAAATTGGGCTTTAAATCGCTCTTATTGACGATCACAAACTTTAAGAGGTGTATTTCATCATCGTTTAAGCTAACGCTCGTTTTAGGGGTGTTTTCTGGCTCTTTGTAGGGTATGTTTTCACTTTTGGCGATTTCTCTGTCTAATTCGCTTTTGCCTAGCGTGGCGTTTTTTTGCGCTCTAATTTTATCTCTCAGTTCGGCCTCTTCTTTATCTTTAATCTTTTGGGCATATTCTTTTTCTGCTTTAGCTAATCTTTCGCTTTCTAGTTTCTTTTCTTTCTCTAGTTGGCTTTTTTCTAATATAGATAAGGGCGGTTCTTGACTTTTTAAGCTTTCTTTAGTAGAATTGTTTTCATTAAGGTTTAAGACACTATAGTTGCTATTGTCTTTGTAATCGTTAGAAAGTGGCGGTTTGGTTTCTAATTCCCTTAATACTTTTTCATCTCTCTCATAGCTAGTAACCACAAAATGATTATTTAGATTGTTATTATCCCATGTGTTTTTTAGCCCCACTCTTATGTTATTTAATTCCACGCTAACGCGCCCTAAATCGTCTTTAAATAATGTTCCGTTCTCAATGACTTCAGGGATAGATTTTAATAGCTCATCTGTTCTTTCTTTAATTTGCTCTGTATTTAATCCTAATCTTGTGTATTGTTTTTCTCTCTTTTCTAAGATGTGTGCTAATCCGTAGCCATCTTTGCCATCCTTGCCCCACACAAAATCAATCCCTCCTAAATCGTCCCTAAACGCTGCGCCTGCAACTTGTCCGCTTTTCTCTTGCAATAGTTTCTCTAACGCTTCTTTTGGCCTTAATGCAAACTCGGAGTAATTAGTGCCAAATTGTTTTAAGGGGGTTATAGCCTCTTGTAACGCTTTCTTTTGCTTAGTGATGTTTTCTTTAGCGCTTTTAACGCCTTGCGTGATCTCTTCAATCTTTCGCATCGTAGCATTAGAAAACTTGGAATTTTTAGCGCTCAGTTCTAAATTCTTACTAAATTCGCTTATCGTGTGGCTTCTTTCTAGCGCTTTTTGAATGTGGTATTTTAACGCTGCGCCTGCGGTGGCTTCGTTTAAAGCTTTGCTTGACATACTCCCCATA
>NZ_MTWR01000070.1:0-17494 GCF_001998165.1 Helicobacter pylori
AGCGTGAATGCTGGCGTCTCGCTCAATTTTTCTTTTGCAATCCCCACAAAGCTCACCATCAGCAATTCTTCTATCAAATTTTCACACAACGCTTTTTCTTTCACTTCAATAGCGCATTCCAACGAATTTTTAACCACGCCTTCTTTTTTCAAGCGGTCTAACTCTTCATTAAAGGCAGAACGCAAGGCTAAAACGGCTTCAAAATTTTCTGGTTTTTTAAACTCTTTAAGGTGGAGTTTTTCTAAAACGCTAATGCCTTTTAAATCAAACACATCTTTGGCTTGTAAAAACGCGCAAAGCACCTGGCTATGCTCTAAAACTTCTTCAATCGTGTGCGTTAAAATCGGGGCTAAAAAGTAGCACAATTGACTAGCCACAGCGAGTAAGACCATTTGAATGGCTTGGCGTTTTTCATTGTTTTTGCTATCGCAATACAAGCTATCCTTACAAGCGTCTAAATAAATCCCGCTCAATTCATTGGTAACAAACGCCATTAAAATATTCAAGCCTTTCACAAAATCATGCTCTTCAAACGCGCTATTGACTCCAGCACTTATGGTTTCTAAAGCCTCTAATATAAAATGATCTAAAGGGCTAAAATCATGGGAGCGTTCTAAATCCTTAAGATCCATATCGCTAAAATTAGCGAGTAAGAATTTCAGGGTGTTGCGGAATTTTTTATAATGCTGTTCTGTTTGAGTGAAAAAGGTTTGAGAGACCCTCAAATCGTTTTGATAGTCATTAAACGCCACCCACAAACGCACCACATCGCTCCCATGCTTTTTGAGTAAGTTATCCAAAGACACCACATTGCCCTTAGATTTGCTCATTTTCTCGCCCTTTTCATCTACGATAAATCCATGCGTAATGACCTTTTTAAAAGGGGCTTGGTTGTTTAAAACACAACCGATTAGAAGCGAGCTTTGAAACCACCCCCTATGCTGATCGCTCCCTTCTAAAACCACATCACTAGGGCTTTGCCCTTTTTCTCCATGATAGTCTTCTAAAACCGCCTTAAAGGTGCTACCGCTATCAAACCACACGTCTAAAATGTGCATGACTTTTTCGTAATGCATGGCGTCCTCTTGATAGCTAGGGGGCAATAAATCTTTCACGCTAGACTCCCACCACACATCACAGCCTTTTTTCTCAAAAAGATTCGCCACATGCTCTAAAACTTCGCTTTCAAAACAAGGCTTATTCGTGCGTTTGTCTATGAAAAAGGCCAGTGGCACGCCCCATTTTCTTTGCCGGCTCAAGCACCAATCAGGGCGGTTTTCTATCATGGTTTTTAGGCGGTTTTTCCCGCTGCTTGGCACAAATTCCACCTTTTCAATCGCATTCAAAGCCACTTCTCTTAAGGTTTTTTGAGAGCCATCATTTTGGGTAAAAGGCTCATCCATTAAAATAAACCATTGCGTGGTCGCTCTGTAAATCACAGGCTTGTGTGTCCTCCAGCAATGCGGGTAGGAATGCTCAATCTCTTGCTCTAGCAATAAAGAATCGCCCAATTGCTCTATAATGCGTTTTTGAGCCTTAAAAACATGCTCGCCCAAATAGCTTTCATCTAATAATTTCTTATGGATAATGCCCTCATCATAGCAACCTTTTTCATCTACAGACATTAACACTTCTAAATTATATCTTAAGCCTAAATAATAGTCCTCTTCACCATGCCCAGGTGCGGTATGCACGGCTCCTGTGCCATCTTCTAAACCGACATGCTCTCCTAGAGTGATTAGGGAATCTCTTTGGTTTAAAGGATTGACCGCCTTCAAGTATTCTAAATCATTGGAATTGAATTCATGCGTGATCTCACTATCTACCACCCCTAAAGCGGCTAATTTTTCATGCAAAGCTTTAGCGACTAAATAGCCTTTTTGGGTGAGCGCATAAAGGGCGTCTTTTTTCAAAGCGATCGCTTCATTCGCATACAAAGTCCAAGGCGTGGTCGTCCAAATCACCAAGCTCGCTTTTTTGACTTTTAATTTTTCTAAACTCTCCTTTTTCAAACCAAACGCCACGAAAATGGAGGGCGATTTTTTCATCTTGTATTCCACTTCAGCTTCCGCTAAAGCGCTCTCGCATGCATAACTCCAATAAATAGGCTTGTGGCGTTCTTTCAAAAGCCCTTTTTTAGCCACTCCCACTAAAGCCCTATAAATGCTCGCTTCAAATTTAAAATCCATGGTTTTATAAGGATCTTCAAAATCCCCCAAAACGCCTAATTGCAAAAATTCATTCTTTTGGATTTCTAAAAATTTCTTCGCATGATCTCGGCACTTTTCCCTAAACAGCGTGGGGTTTTCTAGGTTCGTTTTTTCTTTTTCTAATCGCTCTAAAATTTGCTGCTCAATGGGTAAGCCATGGCAATCCCAACCGGGCGTGTAATAGATTTTATTCCCTTTAAAATATTCCCTTTTAATAACAATGTCTTTTAAAATCTTATTTAAGGCATGCCCTAAATGCAAATGCCCGTTCGCATAAGGCGGCCCGTCATGCAAAGTGAAATCCCCATGGTTATCTTTCCTATTTTGCATGCGTTTGAACGCTTGCTGTTCTTGCCATTTAGCGTAAGTTTTAGGCTCATTGACGCTCAAATTCCCTTTCATAGAAAAGGTGGTTGTGTTTAAGTTTAAGGTGTCTTTGTATTCTTTCATTATATTATCCTTTGCTTTATTTTTCTTTTGTTTTAGGAGCGATATAAAGGTGCGTGTCTTTTCGCGGCACATTTTTTAAAGTGGGGATTTGTAAAATCGTGTATTCTTCTATCCCTTTTAAATAGTGCAAGCTAATCGCATCGCCTATTTTCACTTCTTTACTGGCCTTAGCGCAACTCCCATTGATCCATACCGCCCCCACATTGCACATATCTGTCGCTAAAACGCGCCGCTTCACTAAACCCACTGATTGTAAAAATTTGTCTATTCGCATGCGTTTATTTTACCCTATTCTTTAAGTTTTTATCCATAACTTATAAGGGTTTTAGTTTTAGCATGTTAGCATTCAGCCACCACTCTTTTTAAGGAATTTGTTTGAAGTTTCAAATCGTGAGTTTGTTAGCCGCTCTTTTATTAGCCTCTTGCTTGCCCCCTAAAGGCCATCATTCTGGTTTGGTGAATCTTTATATCGCTCATCAGGGCCAAAGCGTGCGCACTTATTGGCGCAAAATAGATAGAGAAGTTATCGCTAAGCACAATGAAGCGCTTAAAAAAAACCCTAAAGCAAAGCTCAAAGACCCTAGGGGGCCTTTATTCATGCTAGGGAGTGAGCGCTTCATGCTTTTATGGAAAAACCGCTACGCTTTAGCCAAAGTTCAATCGTTCAGGCTAGAGCCTGGATTTTATTACTTGGATTCTTTTAGCGTGGAAACTCAAAAAGGCATCTTGCAGAGCGCTCCTGGCTATTCATACACCAAAAATGGCTATGATTTCAAAAACAACCGCCCCTTTTTCCTAGCCTTTGAAGTCAAACCTGATGGCAAAACCATTCTCCCTAGCGTGGAATTGAGCTTGATTAAAACCCCTAGAGGCTTTTTAGGGGTGTTCTTGTTTGACAATAACGAAAAGGGGGCTAACGCCAAGTGGATTGAAGGGAGTTTGAATTTAAAGCTTAAAAACGCTTCTTTTAAAGACGCATGGGGGTTGGAACCATAAAGCGCAAGGTTTTGTTTTATGGAGCGTTGATATTAAACTTCCTTTTATTTTAGTTTTCTTATATCTTTGAAATGTAGGTTATAATTTCTATCGTTTGGATTTATTAGCGTTTCTTTGGAATATAGATTAAACCCTAAACATAGAATAAAAAGCTAAAAATAAAAATTCTTATTGGATTTTAAAAAATGGAGGGCAACTTGCATATTCTTTCCTTAGATTAAAAAAAGGTTTTAATGTTTTGAATGCTGTAAGGCATTGCGGTAGTTTGATTGGATTTAATGGGTTTGATTAGAATGGGTCAGAATGGAATGATTGTATCTTAAGGTCAAAGCTAGAGACAACCCTAGTCAAGTTGCCCCTAGCCACACCGATATTACTCGTGATGCCCGTGGCAGCAACCTTCTTCTTGATGATGACTATCGCTAGTGCTGCAACAACCTTCTTCATGATGAGAGCTGTGGTGGTGATGGTGGTGTTCACCGCCGTGATAGTGGTGGTGGTGTGTGTGGTGGTGATGGTGGTGGTGCCCGCCGTGTTGTTCTTCATGGTGTGCCATGATGACTCCTTTGATTAAAAATTTAAATTCTAGCTCACTAGCTAGAATTTCATTCTACAATATAAAATCTAATTAATTGTTAATGAAAGAAATTTTAACGCTAATTTTTAATCCATATTCCCTAAATTTTGAATTATCGCTTGACTAAAACCAACACCCCCCATTAGAAAAAAGACAAACACCACAAAAAAGAGTTTTCAAATTTGCTGAGAGAGTTTTTTCTCCCTCAATTGCCCGCAAGCCGCTTCAATATCCAAGGCTTTGGATTCTCTAATGGTGCATAATAAGCCTTTGGCGTTTAAAAAATCCGCAAACATTCTAGCGCTCTCTAAGCTAGGGCGTTCAAACTTAGAGCCTTCATGCGGGTTGAATAAGATCAAATTCACTTTGGATTTAATGCCGTTTAAAAGTTTTAAAAGTTTTTTAGCGCAATCCAGGCTATCGTTTAGATCTTTAATCAAAAGGTATTCAAACATCACTCTTTTGCACTGTTCTAAAGGCCATTTCCTCACTTCATTCAAAACGCATTCAATGTTGTATTTTTTATTCAAGGGCATTAAAGATGAGCGCGTTTTGTCATCTACGGCGTGTAAGGATATGGCTAATTGCACGCCTAAATTTTTGCCCGCTAAAATGGGGATTTTATCAGCCACGCCACTCGTGGAAATCGTGATTCTTTTAGGCGAAATTTGCATGCCGGTATTGAAAATCTCAATCGCTTTACACACCTCATCTAAATTGTTCAAAGGCTCGCCCATTCCCATAAAAACAATGTTGAGCGCTTTTTCAATGGGGAGGTTATTGTCTTCTTTAATGAGTAGGGCTTGCTGGATAATCTCGCTCGCTTTTAAATTCCTTACAAAACCGCCTTTTTGAGTGAAACAAAACGAGCAACCCACTTGACAGCCTATTTGACAAGACACGCATACGGTGTATTTTTCCCCTTCTAAAACGGCGTTCGTTTCTTCATTAATTTTTTTATCTTTCATTTTCAAAAACACCGCTTCAAAAGTGTGGTTGTCTCTTAAGGATTTAAAAAGGTATTTTTTAGAGCCATCAACACTCTTTCTCACATGTGCGATTTCTATCGTGCGCAAAGTAAATTCTCGCTCCAAATAAGCGATAAAATCTTTTGAAAAATTATTTTGCATGTCTTTAAAGCTTGTTTTATACTTCGCATAGAGCCACAAATAAAGCTGCTTAGCCCTAAAACTTGGTTTTAGAAGCTGGCTCAATTCCTTTAGAGTGAAATCATAAACGCTAGCTTTCATGCTTTAAGCCCTAATTCTAAAAGTTGGTGCAAGTGCAAGACCCCTAAAACCTTATTGCAATCATCTACGCACACCAAAAGCTGAATCTTATGGCGCTCTAAAAATTCTAACGCTTCTAAAAGAAGGGCGTCTAAATTCTTAAAGCTTTTAGGTTTTAAGGTGGCAAAATGCCTCACTTCGCTCTCCAAACTAAGCCCTTTTAATAGTGCCCTACGGACATCGCCATCGCTTAACACCCCCACAAGCTCGTTAGCCTCATTGACTAAAATCGCGCTGCCTAGGCGTTTTTCGCTCATTTCTATGAGCGCGTCTTTAAAGCTTGTGCTAGGAGCGATTAGGGGGAGATTCGTGGTTTGCAATAAGTCTTTAACCTTGACAAAAAGCTTTTTGCCCAAAAGCCCGCCCGGATGAAAGGAGGCAAAATCTTCTTGGCTAAAGTTTTTCGCTCGCATCAAGCATGCCATTAAAACATCGCCTAACGCTAAAGTTAGGGTGGTAGAAGTCGTTGGAGCGGTGTTGATCGGGCAAGCTTCTTTTTTGATTTTCAAGCTCAAATAATAATCGCCGAGTTTAGAGAGCGAGCTATTAGGGCTTTTAGTGAAAGTGATGATTTTATGGCTTAAGCGTTTTAAATGGCTCACCAGATTCAACAATTCTAAAGACTCGCCCCCATAACTAATCATTAAAATCACATCGTTTTTTTCCACCATGCCCAAATCCCCATGCATGGCTTCTGTGGGGTGTAAAAACGCACTCCTGTTACCGGTGCTTAGCATGGAAGCAGCGATTTTTTGCGCCACTAAAGCACTCTTACCCACGCCCACAATCACAAGCTTGCCCCCCTTTTCTTGGCTTTTTAAAATGAGCCTGACAATCGCTTCTAAATCGTTAGGTTTTTGGAATTGCTTAACGCTTTCTAAAAGCGCGCTCGCTTCATCTCTTAAGACTTGCGCAGCGATAGCGTTGTAATCAAGTGGCATGGACATGGCAAATGATAGCCGGGTATTTTCTAAACTTTTTAAAGAGCGCTTTTCTGATGAAATTACGGGTGTGATCTTCTAATTTCTTAGGGCTATTCAAAATTTCGGCGTTGCTGGATTTCAATAACAACTCTAATCCCCCTTGAATTTCTTTTGTCAAATGTTTTTCATCTTTAAAGCCCACAAGCCCCAAACTAGAAAATTGAGAGCTTTCTAAAAGCGCTTGTTTGTTTTTACTCACAAAAATCGTAGCGGCAAACACCCCAGCGCTAGCGACTTCTTCTCTTTGTTGGACGATGCTAGTGTCAATACTCAAATTGCTTTGGTTATCCACATAGCTTTTACCGCTTTTAATCGTGCCGACTTTTTTGATGAACGCAGGACCAACTTCCACTTGATCGCCATCTTCCATTAAATAGATATTTTTTTCAGGCACCCCGCAAGAAATAGCGGTTTGCTTGTGGCGCGCGACATGGTTGTATTCCCCATGCACGGGTAAGAAAAACTTAGGCTTAATGAGTCTTAGCATGAGCTTTTGCTCTTCTTGGGCGGCATGCCCGCTCACATGGATATTGTCAAATTCTTGATAAGCCACTTTAGCTTCTTTTTTGATCAAGAAATTCAATACCGCTGAAACGCTCGCTTCATTGCCAGGAATGGCTTTAGCGGAAATGATGACTAAATCGTTGGGTTTGATAGAAATGTGGCGGTGCTCATCAGTCGCCATGCGATAAAGCGCACTCATGGTTTCGCCTTGTGAGCCGGTCGTTACGATTAAGACTTCATTATCCGGGTATTTAGCGACTTCATTGGCTTCAATAAAAGATTGATAAGGCAAATGGATATAGCCTAATTCTCTGGCGATGTCTAGGTTTTTTTCCATAGAGCGCCCGATCACAGCGATCTTGCGGTTGTATTTAATGCCGTATTGTATGGCTTGATAGACCCGGTGGATATTGCTAGAGAAGGTGCTCATAATCACTCTCCCTTGCGCTTCTTTAAAAAGCGTGTCAAAAGCCGGCGCTATGGTGCTTTCACTCGGCGTAGTCCCGGATTTATGGGAGTTGGTGGAATCGCTTAAAAGAAGCATCACCCCCTTTTCGCCATAGTGCGCCAAACGATACAAATCCGTGGGCAAATTATCCACTGGGGTGTGATCGATTTTAAAATCGCCGGTGTGAATGATCGTTCCCGCTTTAGTTTGGATCGCTAAAGCGCTGCTGTCAATGATAGAATGCGTGATGTGGATCCATTCAATGATAAATTCGCCCACGCTAATGGGGCAACGCTTTTCTACGATCTTAAAATACGAGCGGTATTTTTTCAAACCATGTTCATCAAACTTGCTCCCAATCAGCCCCAAACTCAAAGGCGTGCCATAAAGGGGGAATTGCAACTCTTTAAACAAATAAGGCGTGGCCCCTATGTGATCTTCATGGGCATGGGTGATGATAATACCGGCGATTTTGTCCTTGATTTGGTGCAAATAGGAAAAATCCGGGATTAAAATATCCACGCCAAAAAGCCCCTCTTTAGGGAAGCTCATGCCCGCATCAATCACGATCGCGCTTTTTGGGGTTTCAATGACCATCATGTTCCCCCCAATCTCGCCCAAGCCCCCTAAAGGCGTGATCTTAACGCTCGCTTTAGAGTTTAAATTCATCTTATAATGCGGGTTTAAATGCTCCACTTGAATCTTGTTATTCGCTTCAACGCCCTTTTTGAGCTCCTTATGAAAGCCTAAAGTCCCCCTCTCATTCACATGCAAAATTTCCGTAACGCCCTCTACTTTATTGCTATTTAGCTCTTCTTGGGCGTAATTTCTAGTCTTTTGGGGGGCGTGTTTAGCTTTGTGGTGGTGGTTTGGTTTTTTGTTGGGGCGATACTCTTTTTTATGGTGCGAAAGCGCTTCATGGTTTGAAGACTCTGCGTTTTTTTGCGCATTTTCTCTGAAACGCTTTTTGCGGTTGGTGAATCGCTCAAACGCTCCGGCTCGCATCTCATCAGCTTTTGAATTTTCACTGCTGTTTTCATGGTTTTCATTGTTTTGGTTGTTATCCGTCATAACGATTATTCCTTTATTTCAATTTTTTAAAAAGGCATTAGCCTTTCAAAAGGTATTCTAAGAGCTTGAGATAATCTTGTATCTCAGACGCCCTCACGCTTGTTGGTTGATTTTCTAACGCTAGAAAATCTAACACCTTATCAAGCTTTTCTTTATAAGAAACGCTTTTTTTAAGATTGTTTGAAAGCGTCTTCCTAGGAGATGAGAAACAAGCTTTCAAAAAATCTTCTAATGTTTCAAACCCTTTTTGTAGGGCTTCTTCAAAAAACGGCACTTGGGCTAATGAAGCTAACGCCTTTTCTTTCAGCGGCTCTTTAATCACTTCAAACACGCTAGAAAACACCTTTGGAGGCGGGCTAAACGCACTAGGCGGCACATCAAACAAAAGGGTAGCGTTCCCTATCGTATGAGCTAAAACGCTTAAAGCATTTTGCGAATCTTTAGCGCAAAATTTGAGCGCCACTTCCTTTTGCGTCATCACCAATAAGCCCTTGCATTTAGGGTCTTTGAGCGCGTTTAAAACAAGCCTGGTAGCGATATAATAAGGCAAATTAGAAATCAAAAAATAAGGCTCTTCTTCTCTTAAAAAAAGAGCGTCCTTTTCCACTAATTCCAACTCAAAAGGCTTTTTTTGCGCCTTTAGTTTTGATCGCATTTTCTCGCACAAATTGCTATCTATCTCATAAGTCTTTAAAGGATAGCGATCCAACAACTTGAGAGTCAAATCCCCTAACCCCACGCCGATTTCAATTAATCTTAACGAATTTAAGGGAGGCAAAGCATTAACGATTCTGTCTAAAAATAACTCGTCCGTTAAAAAATGCTGTCCTAAAGACTTTTTAGCTACTACCATAAGAAGCACTTCTAAAACTCCTCATATTATACCTTAAAAAGGGGATTTGTCTTTTCTTTTTAATGCAACTTCTTTATTATAGCTTTTTTCATTCAAAGATGTTGGTAGTTTTGACAATAGGAACGCTTAAATTGGCGCTCGTATTAAAAATTAGTATTAAAATCTTTTTCGTTAATAATTGGTTAGATTTTGCATTATAAAATGAAATCCTAGCCAATAAGCTAGAATTTAAATTTCAATTAAAGGAGTCATCATGGCACACCATGAACAACAACACCAAGCGCAACAACAGCAACAACAGGCTAACAGCCAACACCACCACCATCACCATGCACACCACCACCATTATTATGGCGGCGAACACCACCATCATAACGCGCAACAACACGCCGAACAACAAGCAGAGCAACAAGCTCAACAACAGCAACAACAACAAGCACACCAGCAACAACAACAAAAAGCACAACAACAAAACCAACAATATTGATTGGAGCGTTTGTGGGGGCGGCCTTAGGGCTACTCCTAGCTTTTAACCCTTTCTTTTAATCCAGTAAATTCATCCATTTAAACTAACTTTTTTTAACTCCGTTAGATTTTTAAACTTTTAAAATCCCTCTTTTTGATGCTTGTCAAATGGCTCTGTTTTCTATCCAATAAAGATAGGTTTATTGATGAGTGGTCATAATGGGGCGTAAAACTTTGCCATGCGTATCTGGTGCGATCTAGGGGTGTTTTAAAGGGGTTTGTTGTAGGATTTCATCACGCCCCATAAGTTCGCTTTATGGGGCAAACTACCTTAAAAGGAGCATGTTATGCCTAAGACACATAACAAACGCTCTTGGAAAACATTATACTTTGAGTTTGCTTTTTTAGGGCTTAAAGTGATCGTTTCTGTGAAACGCTGATTTTCTAAGAGCGTTCCCTTAAGCTTTTAAGCTTAGGGGTTTCCTTTAAAAAGCGGGTTTGTCCTTGACTTTTGGGGCGTTAATCGTTTTGTTGTAAAACGCATTTTCTTAAGAGAGTAGCAATAATTCTCCTCCCCACAAAACTAAACCCCCCCCATAGAGCGCACTACAAGAAAATACCGCTTGCTTTAGCTCTTTGATTATTTGTCTTAAAAACTACTCCCTTAAAAACCCGTATTCATAGACTTTAGGCTGTATTTCTTTGGCGAGATCCTTTAGGGCGTCTTTCAAGTTAGCGTAAAGTTGTTTGTAATATCCATCTTTAGCTTTGGTGGGTGAGTTTAATCTGCCTTGCTTGTTACGGCCTTGAAAGAATTCCTTGATGTCATAAAGGCTTGCGTTAGCGTTATAGGGGCGATTTGCGAAATCTTGTTTGTGGTAATAACGATAGATCTCTTTGCCAGCGTCAAACACCTTTGAAGCGCTCGGGCTGAATTTTAGGGGCTTGTTTTCTTTTTTGGCGCTTAAAAAGAGGCTATCGCTCTCTTTAGATTCTTTGATTTCGCCTTTTAAAAAGTCTAATAAGGCGTGACTCAAATACCTTTCTTTAGGATCGACTTCATTCTCGCTAAAGGGGATGAAATGATTGATCCCTTGAGCGGTAGTGATGCGGTTTTGGGTGTGAAAAAGCATGAACGCCAAACAATTGTTTTTAAATTCGCTGTCGTCTTGGAAAGCGTCATCATAAGGGGCGTAGAATTGATCCCTGTCGTTTTGCCATGTGGCTTTGATGCAATGGCGGGCAGAGAAATAGATCGCGCCGATTAGAAGGTTTGTGAGGGTTAAACCAAAAAAAGTAATGTTGCGTTTAAGATTTTTGTTATTTGCCAGATTAACAAAATTATTGTTTTGAAAATCCACGCCAGCGCAATCAATAAACCCTAAAATATTAGAATTATTTATATTGTATTGCTTTAAATATTGATTTATATTTTTAACCTTATCCGCTATCGGCTTAAAAGTTTTATACCCCAAAAATTCACCCAATGAGTCAAACACTTCTAAATTGAGTGCGTTGGTTGGTTTTAAGGGGGGGGGGGTAGCGGTATCCCAGACTAAAAAGCCAATGGGGAATTGCCCTGTCACATTATCAAAGCTATCCGCAGGCACCATAAACCCCTCTAAAAATTTAGCTTTAAAAACTTCTCTGAATTTTTTAAAATTGCTAGAGTTAAGGTATTTGAGCGTTGAAAAACTCGCCATGATGCAGCCATTCAATTCCTTATAGATGCGCATGAAAAATTGAGCGAAAAGTTCGTTATTGGCTTTATGCAATTCATCTTTATACTTCTTGCAAATAAGATTGCCCCTAGCCACTAAATCTTTATTTTTCCCCGTGCCGCTAGGCGTTTTAGCCGAAGTCGCTTCCGCATAAGGCGGGTTGATGTAAATGATGAGCCTTTTTCGTTTCTCTTCATCTTTTAAGATTTCTTGCAAGCTTTTTGGCAGCTTATCGCTGAAAAAATCATCGTTTAAAAAGTCAAATTGGAAAACCTGATTTTCTAGCAACTTTAAGTGGTTTTTACTAGCCAGATCTTTAATAATCGCCACATCGTTATGATCTAAAGTGGACAGATACAAATTAGCCTTATTCAATAAACCTCGAAGCAAATTCCCAGTCCCCCCAGCGCAATCCCAAATGATATAGTCCTCTTGATAATCTTGCCCCAAAGCTTTAGCTAAATATTCTTGGCTTTTTTCTACCCAGATTTTAGGGGTGAAAAACGCCCCTTTCCTTTCCCTCACATCGCTTGGCACTAACAAGTCGCGCCGCTCTAAAATAGAAGCTTGAAATTCTAATTGAGGAGGCCTTTCATAAACGCTCCAAAATTCTTGATGGGCTTGTTGGCTGTCTGTGAAACCAACTTCCATAAAATCCATTTTGCCTAATTCATTCACGCCCCTATTCAATTTGTAATAGCTCGATCTTAAAATCGTGTGCAATTTCTCAATAATGGTTTTATCGCCATCGCTAAGCAAATCCGCTAAGTAATAGTCTGCGTCTAAAATGCCTTTAGCTTTAGCGGCCTCCCAATTTATGTCAATGGTAGGTTTGACAATTTCAAGCCACTTTTGATAGATCGTAAAGAAATTGTTTTTGTCAATTTTGATTTTGTTGTGTAAATGGCTAGAGTTTAAATATTTTTTGATAAATTCTTTGCATTCTTGGCTCTGGGTTTTAAAGTCAAAAACCTGTTTATGGGGTTTGCACATGGCTTTAAACGCATCTAGAGCGTGCTTAAAACCCTCTGTGTTGTGGTTGCTTGGGGGGATAGAAAAATCTATATCGCTTTTATAAAGAAAGCTTGTGATCGTGTCATTAAAGGCGATAAATTCCATTCTAAAAGCGTTGAAGGCACACAAATAGGGTGGCGTGTGGTGGGTATAAAGCTTGTGCCTGCCTATGGTTAAAAGCAGTTGCGTGAAAGCTTTGTCCAAATCGTCAAAATCGCCCCTTTTAGCTTCGCCCCATAAAATGGGTAAGGTGGCATTAGAATGCTGATAGCTTAGCATGAAATCTATCTTATCCCCGCTATAAAGGAATTTCTTATCCTTAAAAAACTTGGCTTTGATTTGGTTTTTTAAGGGTTCTTCATTGAGTTTGCTGAAATCTAAAGGCATTCAAAACACCACCGTTTTGTTTTCATGCACAAAGACTCTGTCTTCTAAAACGAGTTTTAAAGCCCTAGCCAAAACCAGTTTTTCTATATCCTTACCCGCTAGGCGCATTTTTTCCACGCTGTAATTGTGGTTAATGGGCAGAGTGTCTTGTATGATAATCGGCCCTGCATCAAGGCTCTCATTCACAAAATGCGCTGTGGCCCCGATGACTTTCACGCCCCTTTCAAACGCTTGCTGGTAAGGGTTAGCCCCAATGAATGCGGGCAAGAAACTATGATGGATATTGAGAATCTGATTTTCATAACGCTTCGTAAAATCATGGCTTAAAATGCGCATGTATTTGGCTAAAACGAGCAGATCCGCGCTGACTTTGTGTTTTAATTCCAGGTTTTTAATGATTGCTAAAACTTCTTTTTCATGCAAAATTTGATCAATACAAGGCGCATAAAAATAAGGGATGTCAAATTTTTCCACTAAAGGGCGTAAAATCTCGTGGTTGGAAATAACGCCTAAAATTTGAGCGTTCAATTCCCCCCCATACACCCTTAAAAGCAAATCTCCTAAGCAATGGCTCTCTTTAGTAGCGAGTAAAATAATGTTTTTTTTATGCGTTAAAATGACTTCAATCAATAGTTCGTTAAAGTTTTCTAAGGCTTTAAAAAGAGCGGTTTTTAAGGATCGCTCTTCTTGCTCTTTAATTTCAGTATTCAAGGGCTTGATTTCTTTTTGGATTTTTAGCCGCATGAAAAAACGCTGCTTTAAGGGATCAACAAATTCATCGTTTTTGACGATGTTATAGCCCTTGTTGGCGATCGTGGTGCTTATTGTGCTCACCAAGCCTTTAGAGTCTCTAGCTTGAATTTTTAAAATAAATTCTAACATCTTCATCTCATTAATAATTGATAGCCAAGCGCTTGCGTGATGATGCTTGTAACTGATTGCGTGGCTTTTTCAATGAAGCGCTCCATAGGGCTTTTTTCCAGCCAATAAGCTTTTTTAACCTTACTCAATTCCATTAAGCGATTTTGCGCTTGCTTAATCGTGCTGATTTTATCAATGAGTTTTAATTTTAGAGCCTTTTGAGCGCTAAAGACCTTCCCTTCAGCAAAATCCTTGTAATCCTTAGCGTCTAATTTCCTAGCTTTTGCGACATCATTCACAAACATTTGGTATTGCTCATTGACTAAATTTTGCAAAAACTCTTTTTCGTTGGGTTTCCATGCTCTGGTGAAAGTGCCTATTTCTTTGTATTCGCCCGCATGCACGCCTTGAGTGGCTACGCCGACTTTATTGAGCAAATTTTCCACATTCGCACCCGAAAAAATCACCCCAATGGATCCTATCAAACTCGCTTTAGAGGCATAAACTTCGCTCGCTTGCATGCCCGCATAATAACTCCCGCTCGCCATAACCCCCCTAGCATACGCTAAAACGGGCATTTTTTGCTTCAAATCAGCGATTTTTTCGCTCAATTCCACGCTCGCTGACACCGCCCCACCAGGAGAGTCAATCAACAATAAAACGCCCTTAATGCTAGGGGTTTTTAAGATTTTATCCACTTCTTTGTCAAAATCCTCGGTGCTAAAAATCGCCCCATTTAAATAGAGTTTAGCGAGATTGGGTGGGGTGCTTGGCGCGCTTTCTTTAGCGCTAAAAAAGACTAATACAATGAGTAACAGCACAAACGACTTGAAATACTTCGTGATAAAATCTAAAGGCACAATGATTAAAGCCTTAAAGATTTTTTGAATGAAACTCCACATGCAGCTTTTCCTAAAAACTTAATATTTGACCATAAGAGTGTATTATACTTCAAATGTTTTAAGGATTAAATCATGGCGTGTAAATTTTGCCCCAAGATCAGAAAAACAGACTGGATTTTTATTTTAATCGCCGCTTTAGGCTTTTATGCAATCAATAAACTGGGGTATGCACCCCAATTCACCCCTACTTCAAAGCCTTCACACTCTCTTTCACGCCCCATTGAAAAGCCTAGCGATATGACCGAAGAAGAAAGGAAAAAACGCTTTATTGAGTTGCAAAAAGCATGCTTACTCCATAAAGACAAAAAGGCATGCGAAGAGGTTTTTTGATCGTTTTTGTTATTTTTGCGCTTTTAGGATCATTTGGCTTGCAAGTTTTTACGCCCTTTCTGTTTGAAAAAAGGCTTTTTTAGTGGTGGTTTTTAGCTATTTTAACAACCCCCAACACCCCAAAATTCAAGTGCTCTTAAGCTAAGTCTAAGTCTACTATAATCAAAGGATTTTAAAGGGAACTTAAATAAAAGGCAAAAATATTTGGAAACTTATATCATTGATGCAGATAATATAGATGGGGATTTATTTTTCTATAATCTTACTAGAAACAGCAATGATTTTTCCATGTTGCCCGTTTTTGAACTCGATCGCATTGCCCAAAAAATTAGAAATATTCTTAAAAAACATGGCAGTAGAAAAGACATTATTTTAAAACACAATGAAATTAAAGAAGCCTTTTTTAGCCGCAGCTAAAAACCGTTCAAGTGTTCCTCTCGCATTCGCATGCGGATAAAAATAAGGCTTTAGAGGTTAAAGACTATTTGGAAAGCCAAACAAAACGCAAAGTGTTTATCGATTCGCTTTTTTGGGATTATAAAGACGATGTCTTAAACAAATTGGCAAAACACGATGATATAAGCAAGATTGAAGACGCTTTCACGCTCATTCTCAGAGAATCTTTACAAGATGTGATTGAAAAATGCCCCTATTTTGTGTTTTTACAAAGCAAGAACAGCGTTTCCAATCAAGGGCTATCGCGCCATCAAGATCTATTAAAAATCACTTATTCCGCATGGATTTATGAAGAATTAAAAATCGCTCATTCTATTAGCGCTATTAACGAGAGTCGCCCAATTCCAATGATGGAAAGCATGCAAGTCTTTCATGACATATCGCCATTTTTAAAAAGTTTTGAGACCATAACCCTTAACGAACTATCACAATAAATCAATTCGTAGGAACAAGCATGTTTTTTAAAACTTATCAAAAATTACTAAGTGCAAGCTGTTTGGCGTTGTGTTTAGTGGGCTGTGGGAATGGTGAATCGCCGGTTGAGATGAGTGTGAATAGCAAGGGAGAGTTTTCAATCAGCTCTAAAGTGGATAGCGTTACTATTCAAGGCGTGAAGCTTAATCGGGGTAATTGTGCTGTCAATTTTGTTCCAGTAAGAGAGGCACTTCAAATGGGTGTTTTAAGTCAAGTTACTCCAATCTCTATACAGGATTTTAAAGATATGGCAAGCGTTTATAAGATGTTTGGTCAAAAGGAAAGGTTGGCAAACATAGAAAATAAAATTTCTCAATTAGAGCAAAAGGGTGTGATGATGGAATCTCGAACCCTTAAATTTGGAGAAAGTTTAAAAGGCATTTCTCAAGGGTGCAATATTATAGAAGCAGAAATACAAACCGACAAAGGCGCTTGGACTTTTAACTTTGATAAATAAATATCAAACATGGAAAATACCCCGAAAGACAGAGCAAAAATCCTTATAGAAGAGCTTAAAATCTTGCAAGGCATTATCAACAGAATGGCGCAAAATTCTTTAGAGTGCAAAAAATGGACTCTCGCTCTTGCGGTTGGGGTTTTATCCATTAAAATAGAAGCGATTTTTAATTCTTATGGGTTATGCGTTTTTGGGGGTGTTATTGGCATGCTTTTATCTTTTAGACGCTTATTATCTCATGCAAGAAAAATTATTCAGGGAGCAATACCAATGGCTGATAGAAAACCGACTTAAAACCGATGAAAGGCTGTTTGAAGTCTTTCCTGCTCATCAAACTTGCCGGTGCGTGCTATACTTATGTGCCATGTTTTCGTTTAGCCTTTTCCCTATTGGGTGTTAGGTCTTTGTTTGGTAGGCTATGGTTTGTTTTTAATTCTGTTTCAATGAAACGCTGGCTATAAAATAACTTGACTCCAATCAAACGATAACTTTTAAAGCGTTTTAAGATTTAGGGTATCGCAAAATAACCCCTACTCCCTTATATGCATTTCACAAAAAATAAAACTTAACACGCAAGAAATCAAAAACAAGAAACAAAACAAGCAAGAATTGCAATCATGAGATAAAGATAAGGCTTTACTACCAAACCCCACTAAACCCCCTTAAAAATAACAAACCCACTAAACATTAAGAAGCAAGAAAAACTAAAAACATGAAACCAAACATTAAAACATAAGAATTAAAACGCAATAAGTAAGGAATAAGAAATTAAAACCCAAGAAGTAACAAGTAAAACTCCAACACAACAACCACAAACCACAAGCAGTAAAAAACCTTAAGAACACAAAGGAACAAGAAGCAAAACACCAAAACTAAAACTTTAATATTAAAGCGTAAAAAACAAAAAGTTAAACATAAGAATTAAAACGCAATAAGTAAAAAATAAGAATGGAAAAGAACAAGAAGTAAGATTTAAAAACAAACAAGAATTAAAAAGTTTAAGCAAAAACCAAATGAAAAATAAGATTTAAAAAAAGAAAGAATAA
>NZ_MTWR01000071.1:0-1957 GCF_001998165.1 Helicobacter pylori
GCGGGGTGAAAAAACCCCTTATAGCGATTGGAGGCATCACGACAGATAACGCTTCAAAATTGCAAAAATTCAGCGGTATCGCAGTCATTAGCGCGATCACGCAAGCCAAAGATAAAGCCTTAGCGGTTGAAACACTTTTAAAAATGCGTGAGGGATTCTAAAATCCCACAACGAAAATTTTTCTACCCTAGTGTGTCCAATAAGCGCTCTTCAAAAGCAAAAAGCATGGGGGTTTTTTCGCACACAATTTCCACAAAAGAAAAGCCTAAAAGGGTGTTTTGAGCCTCTTTTAAAACTTCTTTAGTCCTTTGGAGGGTGGTTTTTAAAAAAAGCTGTTTTTCTTTTTCCTTCAAATAAATAACGCCGCCAATTTCGCCCAAGTTAGGATACAGAGCGTAAAAATCAACGCTTTGTTTTTTGGCTTTCATCTGCAAAAAAGCTTTTTTGCGTTCGTTTTCAATCACAAAGCTTAAAACCTGCGATTGCAAGCTTAAAAGCATGTTGGCTGTATTCAAAAACTCTTGCGAATTTTTAGCATGGATTAATTTTTCGCTCAAAAACTCTTTGTATTCTTTTAGGGGGGTATTGTCTTTGGCGCTTAAGATTTCTTTGATTTGTTTCATTTCAAGGGTGGGCAAATCGTCCAATGCGTCTAAGATTTTTGGGGCAGGCACTAAATTTTTAAGCACAATATCGCCCAGCTGATTTTTTTGCATAGTCGCAAAATAAGGCTGATTGATTTTCAATTCCTGTTCGCTTTTGGTGGGGATAATTTTATTACCCACTTGCAAAAGAAAAAGATCTTTATCTTGTTTTTCTAAAACCTTTAAAAGAATGGGTAAAGTGGCGTTAAAGTGGTGCGCGGCGTTTTTGGAATGAAGAGCGTTAAGCTGGTTTAGGGCGTTTAGGGCTTCTAGCATTAAAGGGCGTTGTCTTTGATAAAATCAAGGATTTTAAAACTCGCTTCTAATTTATTCATAGAAGGGATTTTTTGGGTTTTTTTATGGCTAAAAAGCCACAATTCATTCTCTAATGAGCCAAAAGGGCGTGAATCTTTAATGAGATTCAAAGCGGCCACAGAGCAATCCTTGCCGTTATCTTGAGAAGGTTTTAAAAGATTTTGAGCGTTTTTGATAGCGTTTTGTTGATCATCTTCGGCTTTAAAACCGATTTTAACGAATTGATTAGGATTGACAGAAGCCAGTAAATCCTTATTTTGAACGCATTCAATGTTTAGGGTTTCGCCGATTTCGCTTTTTTTAAGCTTATGGTTAAAAGAAATTTTAGGCACATAATCGCTAATGGCGGCTAAATTGAAGAGTAGGGTTTTTAAGGCATGCTTTTGCAGGTTTTTAGCGGCGTTATTCAGGGCGTTTTCATAAGAAGCGGTGTCGCTGACTAAAACGCTTGTGATTTCTTTAGGCAAGGGGGTAGGGAAGTTTGATGCAATCAAAGTCACTTTCGCTCCCTTAAAATATAACGCTAGGGCTAAAGCGCTCGCTTGAATCCCGCTAGAAAGATTGCTAATGACTCTAACGCTGTCAATCTTTTCTATACTCGCGCCGCCCATGACTATGACTTCTCTGTTTTCAAAATAAGCGTCTTTTAAGAGCGTTTGGGTGGCTTTAAAAAGGATTTCTAAAGGCTCAGCCATCGCCCCATCACCTTTAGTGTCGCATGCTAAAAGGGCGTTTTTGGTGTCTAAAATAATGTGGTTGGAATCTTTTAAGCGTTTTAAATTACTTTGAGTGATAGGGGAATTGAGCATGTTAGTGTTCATGCTAGGGGCTAGGATTTTAGGGGAAGCGCAAGCTAAAAAAGTCGCGCTTACGATATTATCCGCTAAAGCGTGAGCGATTTTAGACAAGCTGTTAGCGCTTAAAGGGGCAAAGATGAGTAAATCAGCATCAGCAGCGCATGCGATGTGGTTGTGGTGCAAGCCCTTACTCATCACCAC
>NZ_MTWR01000072.1:0-8051 GCF_001998165.1 Helicobacter pylori
TCTAAACCCGGTTTCAATATCCCATTTATTCAAAAAACCCTCCAAAAAATTCTCTTAATAAATATTAGCTCGTAACTTAACACTTTTGGCTAAAGCGCTTAAGATGAAGTTTTTACTTTCATCAAAGTTTCTTTGAACGATTTCTCTGTTGTTATCCCACTTGCATTGAAAGGGCAAGTTATTGGGCTGAAGAGTTTGAATGCCTTTTAAGGAATTGATAAAAACATCTTTAGGATCGTTTTTGTTGATAATTAAAAAATAATAATCCCTATTAGTGTTTGTGCCCAAGTCTTTATGAAGTTTTTGAAAGTATTTTTCCCATGCGATTTCGTTATTAAATTCCGGCAATAAGCCGCATAACGCATAATAAATCCCTAATTTGCAATTAAGATTGTCAGCGGTTTTTGTGGTGGTGGTTTTAATATTAACAGGATAAAAAATCTTATTTTCTTCAAAACTAAAATCCCACCACTCTCTGGCTTTTGGCAGTTGGATAGGAAAATAATCCTTAATGGTATTTAAAATTTCTTCTTCATTGACCAATGAATTTAATCGCCCTTCTTGTAAGGGTTGAGACAAATTATAAGGGTTCGTTCTTAAAAATTCTGCAATTTCATTAAGCTGTGTGGGTATCATTAAATATCCTTATTAAAAAGGATATTTTACCACACTCCTTATTTTAGCCCCTTATTTTTTCAAGCTAATGGCTTCTTTAATCATGTCATCGCCCGCGCCAAAGGCTCTAGCGTTCATAGAATAGCCTCTTTGCATTAAAATGAGATTGGTTAGGGCGTTCCCGGCATTCACGTTGCTCGTTTCTAAATATTTGTGCCTGATTTTCCCAAACTTGAGCTTGCCCTCTTCGTCCCACCCTAAAATGGGGTTACCGCTTAGGGGTCTGTTTTCGCCATTAATGGTGCCTTCTTGCATTTCATAGAGGTTACCGCCGATTTTCCTTAGGCCTTGATCGTTAGTGAAAGCTAAAATACCGATGCGAGCGACCGGCTCTACCACCCCGTTACTAAAGGCTAGAGAAATCACGCCATTTTCTTCAATGCGCATGTCTCTAAAAATACCCCTAGGCTTGCCGTCTTGACTCGCTTCTAAGAGTTTAGAGTCTTGGTAAGACAAATCGCTAGAATCATGGTTTTCGCTCTTATCTAGTGAATAGGTGAGCTTATTGCCCTTAAAATCCAAAGTCATGGGGGCGGATTTCATTTTGTGCGTGGCTGAATCAAAGCCGACAATTTCCCAAGTAGGATCATTAATAGGGGTTTTGTTTTTAGGATCCACGATATAGCTTTTCACTTCCCAAGTTTGGTTTTTCCTTTTACTCGTGGGGCTTGATGTGGGATCGTTGGAATTAGTCATGTAGTATTCGCTTTGGAGCAAGTATTTATCCCCAGCTTTATCATAAATATCCACTTCTGTGCTGTAATAAGGGATTTTAATCGCTACTGAATCCCTGCTAATGCCCTTTTTCAATTCCATTCCGTCCGCTTTCAAGCCCAATTTATCCGCAATGCCCCCACTCAAGCTAAAGGTGATAGGCGTTTCGCTAGGATTAGCGATCTCTAATAATAGGGGGGGGCTTTTGGCGTCTTTTTCGCTTTTGATGAGGTTTAGGTCTAGCCCGGTTTTTTCTTTAAGGAGTTTTTGCAAATCGCCTAAAGTTTTGAATTGGTTTTCGCCTTTTTCAGCGTCCCCATAAGTGAAAACAAAATCCTCTTTTTTGCCATCTTCTTTTTGGATACTGACGTTTAACTTGCGATTAGTGATCGCGTCTATGGGCTCGTTATCGTTATTCGCTAAAGCGTTAATGTCCTGGTTTAAAAAACGCTCCTTAATAATCTCGCCCTTATCGTTTAAGAAAAAATCTTGCACGCCTTTTAAATGGTCTTTAGGGTTTAGATTCACGCTAATACCCACTTTCGTGCTAAGCACGGGCTGGTAAGTCAAATCCTGGGGGATTTGTAAGGGCGAAAGGGTGTTGCCATGCAATTTTTCAATATCTTCATCTCTAGCGGTGGAATTGAGCGTGCCGTCTTTGATTTTTTTCAAATCAATCCCATAAACATAATAGCCCTCAGGGGTTACTAAATAGCCATCAGCGTCTCGTGCGAAATTACCGGCGCGCGTGAGAAAATTATCCTGTTTTTTGCTAAAGCCGTCTTTATTAATGGTCATCTCTCCGTTTTTATTGGGCCCTATCACAAACCAGCCCTTGCCTTGATACGCCATATGAAATTCCCCCTCGCTTGGCATGTATTCCCCGTCTTTATTAGAAAGGACATTGCCTGAGCCTGTAACGCCGTAATTTCGGTCGTTAGCCACAACGGATTTGGCGTTCAAAGCGTCTAAATGCGAAGAAAACAGGGTTTTAAACTCCGGATCATTGGAGCGATAGCCTAAAGTATTGACATTGGCGATATTGTTTGAAAGGCTGTCAATGCCAAACTGGTGGGTCTTAATCCCGCTATAAGCGTTTAATAAGGTGTCGTTCATGCTGTCTCTTTAGGGGGGGTTTGGGGTTTTTGATCAGAGATTTTCTGTTCAAGGGGTTTCTGTGGTTTTTGATCAAGTGGTTTTTGATCCGAGAGTTTTTGATCAAGGGGCTTTTGATCAAGTGGTTTTTGATCCGAGAGTTTTTGAGGCTTTTGATCAAATGGTTTCTGTTCAGAGAGTTCAAGCAGTTTTTGATCCGAGATTTTTTGATCAAGCGGTTTTTGCTCAGAGAGTTTTTGAGGCTTCTGATCCGAGAGTTTTTGATCAAGCGGTTTTTGATCCGGTTGATAAAACTCTATCGCGCTGTCTATGGGTAAAATCATTTCGCCCATTCTTAACATGGGTTTGCCTTTATCAAAAATCACGCTCTCCACTTCGCCCCTACCAATGCGCGTTTGCAAATACTGCTTGCTTTGAGAGTCTAAATTGTATTCAGCCTTGATTTTGTAATTGCCTTTAGGGACTTTTTCGCCCTTTTCGTTTGTGCCGTCCCATTCAAAATTGATATACCCTTTTTGCCCGTTATAATCTTTTAAAGGAATCGTTTTGACTAATTCATTGTTTTCGTTTAGGATTTGAATCGCTGGCACTCCTTTAGAAGCGTCAATTTTTTCATCAAAAAAGAGCGAAAAAGAAAGCTTGTTATTGCCGTCAAAATTCGCCCCGCTCACATCGGTTTCAGCGATTTTGCCTATCATGCTCACAGAATTAAGGGCCGTTACTTCCCTTAAAGCGTTATTCGCTTTCAAGCTATCGTCCATGCCTTTATTCAGGTTTTCCATGGTGTCTTTTAAAGCGCCTTGAAAGTCTTTTAAAGATTCGTTAGTTTCTTTATTGGATTTCATCGCACTGGCGACTTCTTGCATGGTCTTTTTGTTTTCTTCTTGCATTTCCACTTGCGTGAGTTGCGCGGTTTGGGTGATGATTTTATCCGTTTCCATAGGAGCGGTGGGGTCTTGATTTTTCAATTGCTCTAAAAAGAGTTTCATGAAAGCGTTTTTATCCAACCCGTTAGCGATGGTGGGCTGCTCTTTTTTCCTTTCTTGTGCGGCTTTAGCTCCTGTAACTTCTGCTAAATCAATGGCCATGATCTCTTCCTTATTAAAGATGTCTTATTATAGGGCAAACTCGCTTAAAATCACGCATAAAGAGTGATTTGCATGCTCGTTTCTTTGTTTTCATGGTCTGTATTCTCTTGGTAGCTTTTTAGGGCGCTTTCTTTTAGGGGGGTTAATTCCTGTTCTTTGAATGGCTCTCTTAGTTGCTCTTTGGGTTGCTCTTTGGAAGAATCTTGCGAAAAGCTCAAATCCACCCCTTCAAAGCCTAAAGCGTTCAGGCTGTTTTTGAGATCTTGTTGGTTGTCTAAAAAGGTTTGTAAGCTGTTGTTGTGAGAAATCACGCTCACTTTAAGGTTTTTACCCACTTTTTGAATAACCACTTCAACCTTGCCTAATTCCTTAGGGAATAAATCCATAGAGATCCTACTCATGGGGGGTTTGTATTCTTGGATTTCTTGCTTTAATTGTTGGGCGAAATGCTTGATCGTCTCTTTAGGGGTAACGCTTTTATTGTCGCTTGTCTTATCGCTAGCTTGGGTGTTTTGCGCGCTTTGAGCGCTGCTACTAGATTCTTTAGCTTTTTCTTTACTGTCGCTTACTTCTTTAGTTGTTTCTTCTTTTTCTAAGGGCGTTGGAATATTATCGTTAGGGGGGTTAGCTCCTATTAAAGGCATTAAAGGGGGCGTTTTAAGAGGGATTTTAGGGGCATTTTCTGGCGCTATGCTTGGGGCTGTAGTTTGAGTTTTAGCGTGAATGGGGGTTTTTTCTGGCTTTTTTTTAGAAAGCGTTTTATCCCTTTTAATAGCGTTCATTTGTAAAGCTTCCTTTAAAGGGGGCGTTTTTTTTTCATTATTTTGGGGGTTTGCGTGTTCTTTATTTGGCGATTCTTTTTTTTCTAAGGATTGCAAAACGCTAGAAAGGTTAGCGGTGTTTTTAGCGTCGTTCTTTGCAAGGGTGTGGTTAGTGGGCGTTTGCGTTGTTTTTAAGGCGAACTGATCGCTCGCATTTAAGGGGTTTTTATTTTCTGGGGTCGTGGCCGTTTGAATGTTGTTAGCGTTTAAGTCATGTTTTTGGCTGAGCGTTTGGATGTCTTTAAGGGTTTTTGGATCTTTAGCGTTATGGGTTGGGGTGGTAGGGGTTTTGATAGCGTTGTTAGCGTGGTTAGTGGGGGTTATAGGGTTTTTATTAGGCAAGTTTGTTTGATGAGCGTTAGAAGTAACTTCGTTAGGCTTTTTTTCATTCTTACTTAAAGTTTCGTTAGGGTTTTTGGGGTTAGTTTCATTAGCCTCATGGGTTTCATGTTGAGCCTCATGTTCGGCTGTTGGGTGGGTTTTTGGGTGGTTGAGCCAATCTTTTAGGGTAGGGGCTTGTTGGTTTTTAGCGGGATTTTGAGCGTGTTGGTGGGGTAGGGTAGGGCTTTTTTCAAGAGCTTTAGCGTCCTCTTTAGCATCTTTGGGCGTGGCTTTTAAAGCGTTAGGATCTTCTTTAGGGGCGGTTTTGTCTTTAGAGATCTTTTGGTTTAAGATCTTGCTGAAATCCTTTGATGCGCTTTTAGGGGCGTTTTTGGCGTCTTTAACTTCGTTTTTCGCTCCGCTGTTTAAAGCGTTTGCGTTGGTGTGAATGGGATTAACAGGAGATGGCATGACTATCCTTTAAAACAACTCTTTTATTTTACATGGTGGGAGTCAAGCAAAAAGAGTTCCTTAATATGTGTGATCAAATCTAAAAATGCTAAAGGTGTTTTTTAAAACGAAAAACCCCATTTTTTATTTTTTAAAAATAAAAGTTGTCGTTATTCGCGCTTAATGAGAACAGAGGTTTTTAAAACTATGGTTTCGTTTAGGTTTAATTAAATTTTGCTACAATTAAATAAAAACGATGATTTTAGGGAGATTGGCATGCAAAGTTTATGGATTTACCCAGAGGATATGGAAGTTTTAGGGGTTGCTTGTAAGAGCCTTTTAAAAGCACTAAAGCCTCGTTATCAAAAAATCGCCTTGTTTTCGCCCATTAGTGGGGGGTGTGAGGGCTTTGGGGGAGCGCTATGGCTTGAACCCTTTAGAATTTCATAGCGCTATAGACAAACAAAAGGCTTTAGAGCTTGTAAGCACCGCTCAAGAAGAGTTACTATTTGAAACGATTCTCAAACGCTATGATGAATTACAAACCACGCATGATTTTGTCATTAATTTAGGGTATACGCCGAAGTTTTTCTTAAACGCTCTTTTAGACTTAAACACCATTTTAGCCAAGCATTTAAACGCTCCTGTGGTGGCTGTCGCGCAAACGAGTTTGGAATATTTGAAAGCCATGCATTCTCATATCCTCAAAAAAGAAGCCCCTTTCGCTGTAGGGCTATTTGCGGGCGAAATGCTTGAAAAACCACATTTTTTGAGCGCGTCTCTTTGCAAGCAACAATGCGAATTAGAAGCGAGCGTGATTGAAAGCGTGTTGCAAACAAAAAGCGAGATTATTACCCCTTTAGCCTTTCAAAGGAGTTTGGAAAAAAAGGCTAAAAAACAGATTAAAAAAGTGGTTTTACCAGAGAGCGAAGATGAAAGGATTTTAAAAGCCGCGCATCGTTTGAACGCCATGGGTGCGGTAGGATTGATCTTATTAGGCGATAAAGAAGCCATTAATTCGAAAAATTTGAACTTGAATTTAGAAAATGTAGAAATCATCGATCCCAACACTTCTAGCTACAAAGAAGAATTCGCTAATCATTTGTATGAATTGCGAAAATCAAAGGGATTGAGTGAGCAAGAAGCTGAGCGATTAGTGTTGGATAAGACTTATTTTGCGACCATGCTCGTGCATTTAGGCTATGCGCATGCCATGGTTTCTGGGGTCAATCACAGCTGAGACCATTAGGCCCGCTTTACAAATCATTAAAACTAAGCCCGGCGTGAGCTTGGTTTCAAGCGTGTTTTTAATGTGTTTGGACACTCAAGTGTTAGTCTTTGGGGATTGTGCCATTATCCCTAGCCCTAAAGAATTAGCCGAGATCGCTACCACTTCCGCACAAAGTGCCAAACAATTCAATATCGCGCCTAAAGTGGCCTTGCTCTCTTATGCGACAGGAAATTCCGCTCAAGGCGAAATGATAGACAAAATCAAAGAAGCCCTAACAATCGCGCAAAAATTAGATCCGCAATTAGAAATTGATGGCCCTTTGCAATTTGACGCTTCCATTGATAAAGGCGTAGCCAAGAAAAAAATGCCTAACAGCCAAGTGGCCGGGCAAGCTAGCGTTTTTATTTTCCCGGATTTAAACGCTGGGAATATTGGCTATAAAGCGGTGCAACGGAGCGCTAAGGCCGTGGCGATAGGGCCCATTTTACAAGGTTTGAACAAGCCCATTAACGATTTGAGTAGGGGCGCTTTAGTGGAAGATATTATCAACACCGTTTTGATTAGCGCCATTCAAGCGCAAGATTGATTGATTAGGAGAGATTATGGAAATTTTAGTGTTGAATCTGGGCAGTTCGTCTATTAAGTTTAAGTTGTTTGACATGAAAGAAAACAAGCCCTTAGCGAGCGGTTTAGCCGAAAAAATCGGCGAAGAAATAGGGCAGTTGAAAATCAAATCGCATTTGCACCATAACGATCAAGAATTAAAAGAAAAGCTTGTGATTAAAGATCATGCGAGCGGGCTTTTAATGATTCGTGAGAATTTAACGAAAATGGGGATCATCAAAGATTTCAATCAAATTGACGCTATAGGGCATCGTGTGGTTCAAGGGGGGGATAAATTCCATGCCCCGGTTTTAGTCAATGAAAAAGTCATGCAAGAAATTGGCAATCTCTCTATTTTAGCCCCCTTACACAACCCGGCGAATTTGGCCGGTATTGAGTTTGTCCAAAAAGCGCACCCCCATATCCCTCAAATCGCTGTTTTTGACACCGCATTCCATGCCAGCATGCCCAGTTACGCTTACATGTATGCGTTACCTTATGGATTGTATGAAAAGTATCAAATCCGGCGCTATGGCTTCCATGGGACTTCACACCATTATGTGGCCAAAGAAGCGGCGAAGTATTTGCATATCCCTTATGAGAAATTTAACGCTATCACTTTGCATTTAGGGAACGGCTCAAGCGCAGCCGCCATTCAAAATGGTAAAAGCGTGGACACTTCTATGGGGCTAACCCCTTTAGAAGGCTTGATTATGGGCACAAGGTGTGGGGATATTGACCCCACTGTCGTGGAATATACTGCGCAATGCACGAACAAGAGCTTAGAAGAAGTGATGAAAATCCTAAATTATGAGAGCGGGCTGAAGGGCATTTGTGGGGATAATGAGAAACATAGAAGCCAGAAAAGAAAAAGGCGATAAACAAGCCAAACTCGCTTTTGAAATGTGTGCTTATCGTATTAAAAAGTATATCGGGGCTTACATGGTAGTCTTAAAAAAAGTAGATGCGATCATTTTTACAGGGGGATTAGGGGAAAACTACTCGGCTTTAAGAGAGAGCGTGTGTGAAAAA
>NZ_MTWR01000073.1:0-28972 GCF_001998165.1 Helicobacter pylori
CTCTAATACCCCTATTCTATATGGCATTTAACGCCTAAAGGCGTTTCGCCTTGTATCCCCATAGCTAAAAGCTAGGGGCTTTAAGGCGTTAGTTTTGGGTAAAAATACCAAAAAGCCTTTTTTATTTTTGCCCTTGATTAAGCCTTTCTTCTATCTTTTTGATTTGTTGGCTCATTTTAGCGCTCGCGTTGATTTGATTGATGAGCATGTAAAGGTTTATCATCATCAAAAGCACCACCACAATCCCTAAAAAAAACACGATTTGAACGGCTTTTTTAGCGATTTCTCGGGCTTCTTGTTCGTTTTGCATGCGTTTTAATTTTCCAATTCTTCTGGGGATAAATCTTTATAAAAGCGTTCTAATTCAAAGCTCTCGCCCAAATACGCAGCGATTTCTTGGGAATCCACAAGGGCGTTTTGCAAGCAACTCGTCGCACCTGGAGAGGGGGTCATGTTGAAAGTGATGCCTTTATGCGTGCAAATCTTTTTTTCGCCTAATTCTAGCTTTCGCTTGGTTCTGTCTAAAACTTGCGGGCGCACTTCGCCAAAACCATGAGCGTATTCTAAATCTTCTAGGCTAAGAGAGGGGATGATTTTTTGAGCGTCTTTTAAAAATTTCCTTTTACCGATAATGGGCAATTCAAAAACCATGTTTTTAAACACATAATTACGGATTTCTTTATCGCTCATCAAATCAAACGCAATTTTAAACACATCTTTATTCAAATCCATTTTCAACAATTCCAAGCTAATGCCTTTAAGCCAACATTTATTGCGCTCTAATTTAGGCATCGTTAAAGCGGTAGGCCCGATTCGTGTTTTTCCTTTAATGACGGCATCAGGGTCGCCATGTACGGCTGCAAAAGGGAGCTTGGGGTTTTGAACGGTATAGACCTTACCCCTTAATAAATCCGGCACAAAATAAAAGCTACCCGCCACAGGCAAGCACCCTAAATCCAAGCCATAGCCCATGCTCTGAGCCAAAGGCAAAGCGTAAGAGCCGGCATTAACTAGCACGAATTTAGCATACACTTCTTCAGCGTCTTCTGAAATTACGGCGTAAGTGTCGTTGCGTTTTTCAATCTTTTTCACTTTGAAATTCAAAAACACCTGGTTGTTAGGCTTTAATTTTAGAGCTTCTTCAACGAAGTTTTCACTCAACTTCGCAAAATTCATGGTGCTCCAATCTTTTTGATAACCATGCCCGACAATATTTTCATGCCTGTCTATGCCATTAGCCCCTAAAATCACATTAGGCTCTAATTCTTTAATCTTTTGCTTGTCAAATTCTTCTAGCCCCACAAAGATTTCTTTAAAGGATTCGTAGCGTTTTTTCATGAACTCGCATTCTTCATCGCCCACGCCTATAGCCATTTTCTGGGTTTCAAAAATCACTTCATTTTGCAAGCCTTTATTGAGCGCGTATTGTCTGGTTTTATAAGCACTCAAACGCACTTTTTTAGCTTTTTCGGGAGTGTAATTTGTTTCAATAGAGCCATCATGAATGGTTTGTGAATTAGCCTTAGCGCTGGAGCTGATTTGAGCCAATTTAGAGCATTTTTCCACGATAGCCACGCACTTTAAAGAGCTGTATTCGCTCAAAGTATAAAAGGTCGCGCACCCTGAAACCCCACCACCAATAATAACGGCATCAAATTCCATACTCATTGTCTTTCTCCAAATGTTTTAAATTGATAAATCGTAATCATAGTATAAGAAAATCAATTCGCATTCAAAGGGCTTGAAGTTTTATTGACAAAATCTTTCAAATCGCTCATTCCAAGCACCCTGTCAATCAATAATTTCTTTTTAGAAAACGCCCCATTATGTTCTTCGGCTAACCATAATGAAGTGATCACCACGCCTCCTATTTTATGGCTCAAGGTTTTAAAATGCTTTTGGGTTTGCACCGACCAAATGCTGTGAGCGACTATCGCTTGATGGTTGTATGTGCCTAAATAGAGCATGATATGCCCTTTTAAATAGATGAGCGTTCCAAAAGGCGTGGCGTTTTTAAGGATGTAATCTTCTTTTTCTTTAGCTTTCATGGAGCTTAAATCCACATAATTGTTCGCATAACGGCTTTGCGCGTAGGAATTTCTGGGGAGCAAAATACCAAAATTAGCAAAACTATCTCTGGTGAAAGCCGAGCAATCCCTATTACCTAATAGTCCACCCCAGCCGTATTTTTGCCCTAGCATGGTGTCTATAAAATACGCCATGTTCTCGCTGTTAAAAGCCTTAGGGAAAACAAAAAAATCCTTTTCATCTAAGATCACGCTTTGTAAAGTTGCATAGCCCTTAGCGTCTCTCAAAAAGCCATAGGCTTTCAATTCCTTTTTTTGGGGGTTTTGAGATGCGTTTTGACTTTGGGGGATGAGAGCGAACAATTCGCCCACTCTGGCGTTGGTGTAAAAACCCCCATAGTCTGTATAAAGGGGGATTTTATCTTTTATAGGCATGACATAATTTTTAAGCTTGGTTAAAAGCTCTATGTCTTTATCATGCATGTAAGCTAAATCGCTAACTTTGATCCAACCATAAACAAAACTGCTCTGAATGTGGGCGTAAGTTTTATCCGTGTTGAAATGCGTGACTAAAACCGGCGTGCCTTGAAAAATCAGCGAATTTTGATACCTGTCAAAGGGATAGCCTTTTTGAGAAAGGTAATAAGGCTTGTTAGTAGGCACAGCCCTTACATCGCTATCTCGCACCACAACAGCCTTAATCTTAGCGCTTGGGTAATGCTCAATATCCATGCTTTTAATAAGTGCATCATTGAAAGCTTTTGCGTTGGGTTTTAGATCTTCGCCATAACCGGTGGATTTATTCATCTCCTTAAGGATCCAAAACACTTCTTTTTTATTGCTTTTGATTTTCGTATCTAGCCATGGGGAATACCACGCTTTGAGATAGCTCTCTTTTAGGTTTTCTCTTAACGCTTGGGGGTCAATGCTTTGGTTATTATGACTGCCATTTTGAGAGCTTGCAAGATAGCTTGAAGCCTCTTGGGGCAAGGATAAATCTTTGAGCGTGAAATCCTTTTTCATGCAACCCACAAACAAAAACAAGAAAACTACAAGAAAATAACGCATGCTTTAGAGAAACCTTAACATCAAATACGCAAATAGTTTCTTAAAATACGCCCGTATTGCGGGCTTCTCAATTTTTTGATCGCAGAGCTTTCAATCTGGCGCACCCTTTCTCTAGTAACATTCAATTCCTTGCCGATTTCTTCTAAAGTTCGATCGCTTTCATCGTCCAAAAGCCCAAAACGCATGCGGATCACCGCTTTTTCTCGCTCATTCAACTGATCCAAAACGCTTTCAATCTGGGCTTTTAAATCTTCGCGCATGATGTGATCAATGGAGCTAACGATATTTTTGTCTTCCACGAAATCCCCAAATTTGCCGTCATCATCATTGCCGACTGGGGTTTCTAAACTGATAGGCTCTTTAGTAACCTTAATCACATTCTTCACTTTATCTAACGAAAGCCCCACTTCTTCAGCCACCACTTCCAAATCAGGCTCTTTGCCGGTTTCTTGAATGTGTTTGCGCATGACTTTATTGATGCGATTAATGGTGTCAATCATGTGAATGGGGATGCGGATAGTGCGGGCTTGATCGGCTATGGCTCTGCTGATAGCTTGTTTGATCCACCAGGTCGCATAGGTAGAAAACTTGAAGCCCTTTTCATGCTCAAACTTATCCACCGCTTTCATCAAGCCGATATTGCCCTCTTGAATCAAATCCAAGAAGGGTAAGCCTCTACTCGTGAATCGTTTAGCGATGCTCACTACCAACCTTAAATTGGATTTAGCCATTTTGTTTTTAGCGCGATCAGAAATCAATTTCCCTCTTTTGATTTGCTCTAAAATTTCTTTTAGCTTGTTGGGGGCTAAATCAAAGCCTTCTTCGCTCGCTTCTTTGGTCAAAAAGAGTTTTTTGAGATCCATATACACGCTCACCATAGTCGCTTCTGGCACTTGAGCGATAATATCTTCTTTAGTCATGTTAGTGATATTGGCGAGGATTTTTTTATGGTTAGCGATGAGAGTGTCATTGAATAAGGGCAATTTGTATTCCAAGCGTTTCAACTCTTTTTCAAACCCATCGCCGCTTTTTAAAGTGGTCTCCATCGTTTTGACTAATTCATTAATCAGTTTGCTAGTAGGCTCTAAGTCATAGAGTCTGTCTTTGAGCGTTTGGCGTTTGTAAGCTAGGGTCAATAAACGCACCAATTCGTCTTCTTTTTCATCTATGGGGGCTTCAAGGGCTTTAAGCCATTCTTTTTTGGCCTTGTCTAGGGCTTTAAAGCTTTCTTGAACCTTTTCAACGCGCTTCTTGTCTTTTTCGGAAACGACTTTTTTCCTTTTTTCGTTTTCTTCGTCTTCTTCGCTGTCATCATCTTTTTTAGGATCGCTCACGCTATTTTCATCGTCATCATCAAAGCTCCTGAAAAGCTCTTTAACCCTTCTTTCACGATTGATTAAAGCGTCTTTATACGCATAGATAAAATCAATCAAATACGGCACCGAGCAAATCGCGTCTAAAATAATGTCTTCACCCAAGCGGATTTGCTTGCTCAATTCAATTTCTTCATCTTTGCTTAAAAGTTTTATATCCCCCATCTCGCGCAAATACATGCGCACCGGGCTATCGCTCCTGCTCCACTCTAAAAAATCCTTTTCTTTCAAAAAATCATAGCCGTCTTCTAATTCTTCATCTAAAACTTTTTGCTTTTCTTCGGTTTTTTTAATCTTGTCAATCGCATTGAGTTTTTTAGCGTATTCTGAAGAGCTGACCAATTTCTTTTGGTATTTTTGGCACAATTCTTTGATTTTTTTGACTTGGGCTAGAGTGGGGACTTTCGCGCTGATTTGAATGATGGACTCATAAGAAACGCAATCGCTTAAGGAATTAGCGAACAATTCTTCTAACGCTTCATTAAAACTGAGCTTTTTAACAGGAACAGGCTCTTTCGCTGTTTCTTTGATTTTGTTTTCTTTGGTTTTATTTTCTTTAATTTTGCTCTCTTTGGCTTTATTGCTTTCTTTAGCTTTGTTTTCTTGTTTAATTTCTTGTGTGGCTCCTGCTTCCTGTTTAGCTCTTTTGGGGGCTTTTTCTTCGTTAGCTTTCTTTTTCATTGGACACTCCATAAAATAAGAACCCATGCTTTCAATCAAAAGCTAGATCCATAAGATAAGATACACCTAATCCTTTGTTATTTTACTAAAAAATAGCTTAAATTCTAATTATAAAATGAGTTTAAAATAAAATTTAAAAACCCCCATTTTTTAAAAAAGGGTTTTAATTGTCTGCATTTAGTAAAAACAAACCCTAAAGCTCATCCACCATGCTTTTTAAAAATTTCGCTGAAGTTTGAGCGCTTTTTTCTAAAAATTCATCAAAGCTCATGTTAGCTTCCTCATCAGCGTTATCGCTAATGCTCCTTAGCACGCAGCATGGCACGCCAAATTTTTGGCACACAAACGCCACGCTCGCTCCTTCCATTTCCACCGCGCTCGCCTTAAACTCGCTAACTAAAAATTCTTTCCTTTCTTTACTATGCACAAACTGATCGCCTGATGCGATGACGCCTTCTTTGAGTGCGATATGTTGCTCATTAGCGACTTTTTTAGCTAAAGCGTTTAAACTTTCGCTCGTTTCAATAAAAATCGCGCTTTCTGGGATAAACCCTAAAGGGTGATCAAACGCGCTCAAATCCACGTCATGCTGGACTAATTTTTGAGCCACTAACAAATCATTGATTTTTAGATCTTTAATTAAGCTTCCAGCCACCCCGCTAAAAAGCACCTTTTGAACGCCAAACGCTAAAATCATGCTCGTCGTGGTTAAAGTGGAATGCACCTTGCCAATCTTGCTATAAGCGACAATGATTTCCTTATCATTATAAACGCCTTTATGGAAAACATTCCCCCCTAAAGGGATCTCTTCAAAACCCGTGCCAAACAATTCTAAAATAGGGGTTATTTCTTCTCTCATCGCCCCTAAAATGCCAATTTTTTGCACCATTTTCTCCCCATCACACGTATTCTTCTAAAAACTCAATGGCTTCATCAAGCCCTTTATTATCCCCCACGCTTATGGTGGGTTTGTTGCTCAATCGCTTGTTAAGCCCCTTTAACACACTCCCACAGCCTAATTCAAAAAAGACATCCACTCGGTCATTATTGGATTTCACGCAGTCTTGATAACGCACCGGCTGAGTGAGTTGCAAGCTCAATAATTCAACGGCTTTTGCTTTGTTGTGATACGCTTCATTAGTCGCATTCGAGATGATTTCAAAATGGAATTTATCTTTCAGGCTTTTTTCTAGCAATTCCTGAAATTTAAAAGTCATAGGCTCTAAAAAAGGGCAATGGCTCGCCACGCTCATTTCTAAAAAAACCACTCTTTTAGCCCCCATTTCCTTTAAAGTCGGCTCTAGGGCTTTCAAATCGTCTTTAACCCCGGCTAAAACCACTTGCATGCCGCCATTGAAATTCGCGCACCACACGTTTTTGGTTCTTTGACACAAGCTTAAAAGGCTTTCTTCAGAAACGCCCAAAACGACCATCATGGACGCATCTTTATTCGTGCACGCTTCTTGCATCATTTTGCCTCTTTGGTGCGTGAGTTTAAGGGCTTTTTCAAAATCTAACGCCCCGCTCAAAGACACCGCGCTCACTTCGCCGAGCGAATGCCCTAAAGCAAAAATGGGTTTTAATCCCCCATTCACTTGCTTGTTGAGTAGTTGGTAAGCGATATAGCTCACTAAATAAATGGCAGGCTGGGTGTAAGCGCTTTCTTTTAAAAGCTCGTTTTCTTCAAAAAGCGTTTTTTTCATATCCACTTTAAGCGCGTTAGAAGCCCTTTCAAACAATTCTTTAGCTAGGGTGTGGCTCTCATAGAATGATTTCCCCATTCCTATACATTGCGAGCCTTGCCCTGGAAATAATAGCGCATATTGCATGGTGTTATCCTTTAAAGTTTATTAATCCATAATTTGAGATTGTAATATAAAAGCCCTTAGTTTTGTTTAGAAACCATTAAAGTTTAAGGTTTATTTTAACTTATTTTTACTATAATTCTACTCTGTGAATGAGGACAGGTGGGTGAGTTGGCTGAAACCACATCCCTGCTAAGGATGCGTAGCCGTCAAGGTTACCGAGGGTTCGAATCCCTCCCTGTCCGCCAGCCTTTTTGCCTTTAAAAACTTTTTGTTTAGAATGTATTAACGAGACACCATAGTTTCTAAGCATTCCTTTTACGACACTCCTTTTACAGATTTTACAAATACAATATTAGGTTGGGTGAAGAGAGACACCCAGCCTAAACCCTATTAAGGGTTGTAAAGCGCAAAAAATATATAATTAAAGAAAGACATTAAAACGGAGTAAAAATGAAAAATCATCTGCCTTTTGATACTTTTTTAAAAAGCCTTAAGACAAGCAATAGGACTTTAGATTTTTTCACCGATTGGCAAAAGTGTCTCAAAAATAAAAATGAAATAAGTATCGCTTTAAACCACTTGAATTTTTTACTTGGGAAAGATACAAAAGAGCTTAAAAATTGTATTAAAAGTCTTTTTAAAGAATACCCCAAAGCTTTTAATGTTTTAAATATTCTCATTGCTGTGAGGGATAAAGATGATGTAGTGCTTGATGCTAATGGCAATTTTTACCCCTTATATTCTTATTTTGAAGATGATGAAAAAGTTTATGAGTTTATTCGTCAAACGGGGTTGGAGCAAATTTTTTGTAACAGAAATATTAAAGATTTAAATGATTTTGTTTTTGGTATAGAAGTGGGGCTTGATAGCAATGCGAGAAAAAATCGCAGCGGAAAAGTCATGGAAAATCATCTTAGCGGTCTTTTTATTCAAGCTCAATTAAATTTTAAAGAACAAGTAGATATTAGAGAATTTGAGGATTTATGCCAGGCTTTTGGAAATGATATTAAAAAATTTGATTTTGTTATTTTTAGCAAAAATAAAACTTATTTTATAGAGGCTAATTTTTATACCATTAGTGGGAGTAAGCTTAATGAGGTCGCAAGATCCTATCAAGACTTAGCTTTAAAATTTGAAGCATTCCCCAATTACGAATTTATTTGGATAACTGATGGCACAGGTTGGCTAGACGCTAAAAGCAAACTTCAAGAAGCTTACAAATCTGTAGAAATCTATAACTTAAGCTATGTGAATGATTTTATATCAAAGGTGCAAAAATGATAATCGTGCATTCTAATGAAATCGCACGCCCCATTTTTAAAAGTGCAGACGAGCTTTTCACTCTTTATCAAGGGGATTGTAATGAGATTTTGCCCCAATTTGAAAATGCTTTTGATTTGATCTTTGCCGATCCGCCTTATTTCCTTTCTAATGACGGCTTAAGCATACAGAGCGGTAAAATCGTGAGCGTCAATAAAGGCGATTGGGATAAAGAAAATGGGATTAACGATATTGATGAGTTCAATTACCAGTGGATCAACAACGCCAAAAAGGCTTTAAAAAACACAGGAAGCCTTTTAATCAGTGGGACTTACCACAATCTTTTTTCTTTGGGGCGTATTTTACAAAAATTGGATTTTAAGATTTTAAACCTCATCACTTGGCAAAAAACCAACCCTCCTCCCAATTTCAGCTGCCGTTATTTGACGCATTCGGCTGAGCAAATCATTTGGGCGAGAAAAAGCCGCAAGCATAAGCATGTTTTTAACTATGAGATTTTAAAAAAGATCAATAACGATAAACAAATGCGTGATGTGTGGAGTTTCCCAGCGATCGCTCCTTGGGAAAAAGCAAATGGCAAGCACCCCACTCAAAAACCCCTCGCGCTGTTGGTGCGCTTGCTTTTAATGGCGAGCGATGAAAATTCCCTCATTGGCGATCCTTTTAGCGGGAGCTCTACCACAGGTATTGCGGCTAATCTTTTGAAAAGGGAATTTATCGGCGTAGAAAAAGAAAGCGAATTTATCAAAATATCCATGAACAGAAAAATAGAATTAGACGCTCGCTATAAAGAAATCCGATCTAAAATCAAAGATTTAAACCACCAGTAAACCCCCCTTTTTTAAACCGATTTAAGCGTTATACTTTTCGGATTTTACCTCAAAATGGGATTCTATTTTCACCCATTCCTTACAAAGGATATTTTCATGCCCAAAAAGCCAGTGTTTAGGGCCAATAATGATTTTTTCTGGATTGTTTATCAAATAAGCCGCCCACCAGCTATAAGTGCTATTAGCGATAATGCCATGCTGACAGGATTGCATGAGTAGCATGTCCCAATACGCCTCTTCTTCTTTATCCCTAGTGGTCATGTCCATAAAAGGGTAGCCCAGATCAAGATTTTGCGTGAATGTTAAGTCTTCGCAAAACACAAAAAGCTCCATGTTTGGCACGCGCTTGGCCATATACTCAAGCGCCTTTTTTTGATAATCAATACCAAGCTGACAGCCAATCCCCACATAATCCCCTCTTCTTATATGCACAAACACGCTGTTTTTAGCGGCTAAAATCAAAGAAAGCTTGCACTGGTATTCTTCCTCTTTTTTATTATTATTCTTATTATTTTCGGGGGGGGGGGGTAGGGTGAAGGTTTGCTTGATTAAAGGGGATATAGCATCAAAATATCGTGGATCTTGAAAATAGCCATAAAAATAAGTCAAGCGGCTTGGCTTTAACAATTTAGGCTCGTATTCAAACACGATTTCTTGACTCACCCTGTCAAACCCTATGCGTTTGAGCGTCTCTCTTACTAGCTTGGGGAGGTGTTGCATTTTAGCTATAGCGATTTCTTTTTCACTCGCATAGGGCAAATCAATAGGGAAAAGCTCTAATTGCATTTTCCTATTGCTCCAATCAAAAGAAGTAATGTCTAACAGCACGGGCGTATTAGAGTGTTTTTGCAAACTTTTAGCGAAAGCGTATTGGAACATTTGATTCCCAAGCCCCCCGCAAATTTGCACCACCTTAAAAGCCATTCAATCCCTTTATATTTTCAAATAAAACACTCATTCTAGCTTATTTTAAAGCCCTTTTTCAATAAAAGCCCAAAAAGTGGGGCAAGCATCGCTTTAAATCATTTGAATTTTTTATTTGAAAAAGACGCGTATGAGGGTTCTAGCAAGCGTTCTTGGTATTCTAAAAGAATCCTGTCTTCGCTATTGAGCGAGTAGGCTTCATCGTATTTGCGCTTGATGATGCCCTTTAAAATGGTGTGTTGGACCTGGTATTTGTCTTCTTTAAGCATTTCATCGACTAAAGCGTAAAGCTGGATGTCTTGAATGAGTAAATCTGAAATTTTAACGCTCTCTTTATCAAACAATTCTTCATTAGCGCAATATTCATTCACTAGAATAAGCACCCGGTCATACACATCCGATGCGATTTTAGCGTTTAGGGTTTTATAAATGTAATCTTTGATTTTTTTGAGCTGCTCTTCTAAATCTTCACTGGCCTTGCTCGCTAAGGCTAGAATGCTTAAAATTTGAACCAGAGTCATCATTTTATGGCTTAAAGAGCGGGTGCGCCATTTAATGAGAAAGCGCATGAAATAAGATATTTTGACAGAAAGGCTACAAGGGAGGGTGTTTTTCTTGGGTTTTGGCATGTTTAGTTTCTTTTAAAAAAGGATTTTGTGGTTTAATTATATAATTTTAAAATTAAATCCAGGAGTATAGAGATGAAAACATTCAAAAAAGGCGTGGTTTTAGACGCTAAAAGCGTGGGGTTGAAAGCGCTAGAAGTTTTAAAAGAAGTGGCAGATTTTGATTTTTATGAGATCACTTCGCCCAATCAAATCGTTGAACGCGCTATTGAAGCTGAAATCATGGTATTGAATAAAGTCGTTATCACCAAAGAGGTTTTAAGCCAATTGCCTAAACTCAAACTCATTTGCATCACCGCTACAGGCACGGATAATGTGGATATAAAAAGCGCGAAAGCTTTGGGCATAGAAGTCAAAAACGTGAGCGCTTATTCTACAGAATCTGTAGCCCAGCACACTTTAGCATGTGCGTTGTCTTTGTTGGGGAGGATCAATGATTACGATCGTTATTGCAAAAGCGGGGAATATAGTCAAAGCGATATTTTTACGCACATTAGCGATATAAAAATGGGGCTTATTAAAGGAGGTCAATGGGGAGTTATTGGTTTAGGCGCAATCGGTAAAAGAGTCGCCAAGCTCGCTCAAGCTTTTGAATCAAAGGTGGTGTATTATTCCCCTAAAGATAAAAAAGAAGAGTATGAGCGCTTGAGTTTAGAGGAATTACTTAAAACAAGCGGCATTATCAGCATTCATGCCCCCTTAAATGAAAGCACACGCGATTTAATCGCTCTCAAAGAATTGCAAAGCTTAAAAGATGGGGCGATTTTAATCAATGTGGGGCGTGGGGGCATTGTGAATGAAAAGGATTTGGCTTTAACTTTAGAAACCAAAGATTTGTATTACGCGAGCGATGTGTTTGTGAAAGAGCCTTTTGAAAAAGATCATGCGTTTTTGAACCCAAAGATCCAAAACAAATTGCTTTTAACCCCCCATATCGCATGGGCGTATAGCGACAGCTTGAAAACCTTGATAGAAAAAACCAAAGAAAATATCCAGGATTTTTTAGCTTCTCAAAAATAAATGCAAAAAAACGGAGGTTTAATCGTTTGGTTTTTCCTTTTTGTTTGCCATAAAATAAAATCTAAAAATGGAGTTTAATCGTTTTTAATGGTTATCAGACAATCTTGCTGGATTTAACCCATTAAGAAAAAAGCCTTTAGGTGGATTGACCCCCAAAGGCTTTTATTAAAGGGGGCGATTACATCTTAGAAATATCAATTTTAAAGGTGTGGATTTCATCTTCTAAAAAGACTTTAATTACCACCACGCCCGGGGTTTTAAGGTTTTTGGTATCCACCACGACAAACCCTCCCCTAGCCTTACCTTCAACATTAAGGGTATTGTTTTTAAGGTAATTGATCGCTAGGATTTTTAAAGCTTGGCGGCTTTCTTGCATGACTTCTTGCTCTTCTACATCATCCATCATCATCATGCCAAAGCCTGGCCCATACATGCCCATTCCCCCATACATCATGCCGTTATAAGCTAAAAAACTCCCTTGCCCGTAATAAAACATGGGCGGGGTGATCATATTGACGTTATCAATAGGGGCGGTCGGCACACTAATATTAAAGCTTTGTAAAATGCCTTCAAAATCAAAACTAGACTTCATCACCTGTCTCAGGCTTAAGACCGGTAAACTCGTTTGATTGATAGACACCGAAATGGCTTTACGGCTAAACACCACAGGATTTCCCTCTATAACTTGCGCCGCTACATACAGCACTAAGGGGGATTCATTCAAACCTTTCAATTTGCTTTGAGCGATTTCTAGCTGGACTTTAGACTTGGCTTGCGTGGAGGTCATCACTTGAATCCCATTATTATAGGAAGTAACATGTTCAGGCGTGATCTTATAGCTTGTGCAACCACTTATCAGTAAGGCTATCGCTACTAAAACGATTTTTTTCATTCAGACTCCTTTCATTCAGTTTAATTTTCGTTTAGAGTTTATTTAATTATAGTGTGTTTTAACTTAAAATGTAACTTTTATTAAGGTTAAAAGCTCAAAAAAGCTTTAATGCGTGTTTTCTAGCCACAAAAGAATAGAAGTTTTGATCTCATTGAGTTTTAAAACTTCTTGGTGCTTGATCCCTCTTTCGAACAAATCATCAAGGCGTTGGCTATCCGGGGTGTTGTAGCTGTTTTTAAGCGTTTCTAGGGCGGCTTTATCGTCATCGTTTTTCTTTTGCTCGTTTAGGGCTAAAAGGGTGGTTTTAGGGAATTTTTCATAAGAGGCGGTGGCAGAAACAAGGGTTTTTTCGTGGGTTTTCAAGCTGGCGTTTAAAGCGGTGGCGGTGTGGGGGTCAATCAGGTATTGGTGCTCTGCATAAACTTCTTGGATCGTTTTCAAACAATCTTCATCTGAGCAGCTCGCGCAAGAAAAATGCTCCTGTAAAAGGGCCAATTCTTTAGGCTTTAAGGCATAAAATTTCTCTTCTTCTAAAGCTTGCATCAATTCTAGCGTGCGTTCAAACCCATAAAGGCTAAAAAGCACTCTTTCCACATTAGAGCTTTTTAAAATATCCATAGCCGGCGAGTAGGTTTGCTTTAAAGAGCGCTTAGTCAAATCGTAACGCCCTGTCTCTATAAACTCCCTTAAAACATCGTTGCTGTTGGTTACGACCTTGATTTTAGCGATATTCAAGCCCATTTTTTGAGCGTAAAACGCCCCTAAAGCGTTCCCAAAATTACCGCTAGGTATGGCTAGGGTGATTTTTTCTTTAGAATTGATCGCGCCTTTTTTATACAATTCTAAAAAGCCCCAAATATGATAGACGATTTGAAAAGCGATGCGCCCAAAATTCACGGAATTAGCCACGCTTAATTTCAATTGGCGCGCTTTTAAAGCCTCGTTAAAATCATCGTCTTTTAAAAGGTTTTTGAGCGCGTTTTGTGCATCATCAAAGTTCCCACTCACCCCAAAGACCTTTAAATTGCTAGCGCTTTGGGTAACCATTTGGAGTTTTTGGACTAAACTTGTGCCGTCTTTGGGGTATAAACACACCACAAAAACATTAGGCATGCCCGCTAAACTTTCTAAAGTCGCAGGGCCGGTATCCCCGCTTGTAGAAACGAGCATTAAATACTTTTCATTTTTCCCTACCGCTAGGTTAGAAAACAAGCTCGCTAAAGGCTGCAACGCCATGTCTTTAAACGCCAAACTAGGCCCATGGTAGAGTTCTTGGACAAAAAGCCTTTCATTGAGTGCAAAAATAGGGGCTGGATTTTTAGGATTATCAAAATTTTCATAGCGTTTTAAAGCGCTTGTTAATAAACCCTTAGGAATCTCTAATCCCAACCGCTCAAACACGCATTCCACTAGCTCGTTATAGCTCAGATTCAAACAATCTTGCCATTCTAATGTTTCAAAACGCTCTAAAGTGTAAAGCCCGCCTTTTGGGGCGTTGGGGTTTAATACTGCTTCAATAAAATCGATCTTTTTTTCTTTCAAAGAACGCGTGGGAACAAAAGGCATAATGATTCCTTTTTATATTTAGATAATTTCAAGTCGTAGCATACCCTAAAAGAGCGAATGTAACCTTAAATGGTTTTTTAATGAGAATGATTGATCGTCTTTTTAATCCAGTTTAATTTTTGATTTATGCTTATAATACTATAATGCGGTTTAAAATTTTGCCGCAAATGGGCAAAAAATTTCATCATAGTAAGGTTGTGTTTTGTCTAAAGGTTTGAGTATCGGTAATAAAATCATATTGTGGGTGGCGTTGATTGTGATCGTGTGCGTGAGCATTTTAGGGGTGTCCTTGAACAGCAGGGTGAAAGAGATTTTAAAAGAAAACACCTTGCGTTCTATGCAAGATAGTTTGCATTTTAAGGTTAAGGAAGTGCAAGGGGTTTTGGAAAACACCTATACGAGCATGGGCATTGTCAAAGCAATGCTCCCTAAAGACACCAAAAGAGAAATCAAAATCCACTTGTTGAAAAACTTCATTTTAGCCAATTCGCATGTCGCTAGGGTGAGCATGTTTTTTAAAGACAGAGAAGATTTAAGATTAACGCTTTTAAGGGATAACGATACGATCAAGCTAATGGAAAATCCGTCATTGGGGAATAACCCTTTAGTGCAAAAAATGATGAAAAATAAAGAAATTTCCAAAAGCTTGCCTTATTATAGGAAAATGCCTAATGGGGCGGAAGTTTATGGGGTTGATATTCTTTTACCTTTATGGAATGAAAACACTCAAGAGGTTGTAGGGGCTTTGATGGTTTTTATTTCCATTGACAGCTTCAGTAATGAAATCACTAAAAACAGGAGCGATTTATTTTTAATTGGCGTTAAAGGTAAAGTGCTTTTGAGCGCGAATAAGAGTTTGCAAGACAAATCTATCGCCGAAATTTATAAGAGCGTGCCTAAAGCCACTAATGAAGTGATGGCTATTTTAGAAAACGGCTCTAAAGCGACTTTAGAATACTTAGATCCCTTTAGCCATAAGGAAAATTTTTTAGCCGTTGAAACCTTTAAAATGCTAGGCAAAACAGAAAGTAAAGACAATCTTAATTGGATGATCGCTTTAATCATTGAAAAAGACAAGGTCTATGAGCAAGTGGGATCGGTGCGTTTTGTGGTGATCATAGCGAGCGTTATCATGGTGTTAGCCTTGATTATAGCGATCACTCTCTTAATGCGAGCGATCGTGAGCAGTCGTTTGGAAGCCGTTTCTAGCACCTTGTCTCATTTCTTCAAATTATTGAACAATCAAGCCCATTCTAACGATATTAAATTGATTGAAGCGAAATCCAATGACGAATTAGGGCGCATGCAAACAGCCATTAATAAAAATATCTTGCAAACCCAAAAAACCATGCAAGAAGACAAGCAAGCCGTCCAAGACACCATTAAAGTGGTTTCAGACGTGAAAGCAGGGAATTTTGCGGTGCGCATCACAGCTGATCCCGCAAGCCCTGATTTGAAAGAATTGAGGGACGCGCTAAACGGGATCATGGATTATTTGCAAGAAAGCGTAGGGACTCACATGCCAAGCATTTTCAAAATTTTTGAAAGCTATTCTGGCTTGGATTTTAGAGGCCGGATCCAAAACGCTTCGGGTAGGGTGGAATTGGTTACTAACGCTTTAGGACAAGAAATCCAAAAAATGCTAGAAACTTCGTCTAATTTTGCCAAAGATTTAGCGAACGATAGCGCGAATTTAAAAGAATGCGTGCAAAATTTAGAAAAGGCTTCAAACTCCCAACACAAAAGCTTGATGGAAACTTCCAAAACGATAGAAAATATCACCACTTCCATTCAAGGCGTGAGCTCTCAAAGTGAAGCCATGATTGAGCAAGGGCAAGACATTAAAAGCATTGTGGAAATCATTAGAGACATCGCTGATCAAACGAACCTATTAGCCCTAAACGCTGCTATTGAAGCCGCACGAGCCGGCGAGCATGGCAGAGGTTTTGCGGTGGTGGCTGATGAAGTTAGGAAACTCGCTGAAAGGACGCAAAAATCGCTCAGCGAGATTGAAGCCAATATCAATATTTTAGTTCAAAGCATTTCAGACACGAGCGAAAGCATTAAAAACCAGGTTAAAGAAGTAGAAGAGATTAACGCTTCTATTGAAGCCTTAAGATCGGTTACTGAGGGCAATCTAAAAATCGCTAGCGATTCGTTAGAAATCAGTCAAGAAATTGACAAAGTCTCTAACGATATTTTAGAAGATGTGAATAAAAAGCAGTTTTAATGCTCATTCATATTTGCTGTTCAGTGGATAACCTGTATTTTTTAAAAAAGGCTAAAGAGGCTTTTGCGGGTGAAAAAATGATAGGGTTTTTCTATAACCCCAATATCCACCCTTATAGCGAATACTTGTTGCGTTTAGAAGATGTGAAACGCGCTTGCGAGATGCTAGGAATTGAATTGCTTGAGGGCGATTATGAATTAGAAAAATTTTTAGATAAAGCTAAGGGTAAGGAATTGTTAGGGGAAAAAAGCGAACGCTGTTTTGAGTGCTTTGATTTACGCTTAGAAGCGAGCGCTTTGAAAGCCTTTGAATTAGGGGAAGAAAAATTCACCACCACCTTACTCACAAGCCCTAAAAAAGACCCTAACCAGCTCATCGCTAAGGGGCAGAGCATCGCGCAAAGGCACAATTTGGAATTTGTTGTGTTTAGAAACGATAATTTTGAACATTTTAAGAGCGAATTGGATTTAAATTTGCAAGCTTTGGCGAGAGAAAACGAGCTTTATAGGCAAAATTATTGCGGTTGCCAATTCGCTTTAAAAATCCAAAAAGAGTCCCAAAACAGAAGCCCTTTTGAGCTTTATTCGCCTTTAAAACGCCAGATTTTACCCGCAAGTATTGAAGAAAGAACGCAAGTTTTTAGAACATTAGAAGCGGCTAAAAAGGACGCTAATAAGCCTTTTTTAGCCCAAAAAACGATCGCAACTTACCGCTTATTAAATGGGGGCGTGTGGCTTTCTAAAAATTCAAACCCCTTGAATTGCTATATTCTGGCGCGCTCTAAAAGTAAGGCTAAAGTAAGGATTAACGATTTAAGATGGGTTTTTTCCCAGCGTTTAAACGCGCTAGTAGGTTATAGCCAAAGAGATGAAACCTTGTTTTTAACTTTAGAAGGCCTTAATACCCTTATGGCAAAAAACTACGATAATTTAAAAGAGTTAAACCTTAACCCCTTAAGTTATGAAGAAGAGTTGTCTTTAAGGGCGTTAGTGAGCGGGAGCGAGAGTATTAACCCTATTATCGTGCTAGAAGAACGCACAGAAAAAACCCTTTTTGTAGAAATTAAAAGCATTTTTCAAGAAGAAAAAGTGTTTTATTTGCTCTAAGCTAAACTTTAATGGAGCGATACATTCTTGTAATAAAAAATTAAAAATGATTAAAGTTGGTTTTAGTTATCCATGCTTGATGGGAACAAAACCTCAATAAATTGTATTTTAAAATATAGCGTTGCGTGTAAGTAGGGGTTATAGTCAAAACATGCAAGTAATTTAAAGTTAATTTAAGATAATTAGGCACAATAGCCGTAAAAAGTTTAAGGCTGTATTTGAAAACTCTATTTAGTATTTATCTCTTTTTATCGTTGAACCCACTCTTTTTAGAAGCTAATGAAATCACTTGGTCTAAATTCTTGGAAAATTTTAAAAACAAGAATGAAGACGACAAACCTAAACCCCTAATTGTTGATAAAAACAATGAAAAACAGAAAACACTAGACAAAAACCAGCAAATTTTAAAAAGGGCTTTAGAAAAAAGCCTTAAATTCTTTTTCATTTTTGGATACAACTATTCGCAAGCCACTTTTTCAACTTCTAATCAAAGCTTGACTTTTGTAGCTAATAGCATAGGGTTTAACACCGCTACAGGCTTAGAGCATTTTTTAAGAAACCACCCTAAAGTCGGTTTTAGAATCTTTAGCGTCTATAACTATTTCCATTCTGTTTCGCTCTCTCAGCCTCAAATCCTAATGGTGCAAAATTACGGAGGCGCGTTAGATTTTTCTTGGATTTTTGTGGATAAAAAAACCTATCGTTTTAGGAGTTATTTAGGAATCGCTTTAGAGCAAGGGGTGTTATTGGTGGATACGATTAAATCCGGCGCTATCACAACAATCATCCCTAGAACCAAGAAAACCTTTTTCCAAGCCCCCTTTCGCTTTGGTTTTATCGTGGATTTTATCGGTTATTTGTCTTTGCAGTTTGGGATTGAAATGCCTTTAGTGAGGAATGTTTTTTACACCTACAATAACCATCAAGAAAGATTCAAACCACGATTTAACGCTAACCTTTCTTTAATCGTTTCGTTTTAGACTCCCTTTAGATTCTCTTTTAAATAAGCCCATGATCTTTCTGGGGTATTTTAAAAGCATGGAAAAAACATTCGCTTGAATGCCGTTTTCTTGGCACGCTCTCAAATTTTCTTTATTCCTTAATAAAAAGCTTTTAAACCCCCTTGCGCTAACCCCACCGGTGCGCATGATGACTAACACTTCTTTCAAATAAGAAAAGCTTATTTTTTGCACCACAAACAAGCGGATGATCATCTCAAAATCCGCTGAAATCTTATAGTCGGTTTTGTAGAGCCCATAGCGTTCATAAATGGCTTTTTTGACAAAAAGCGTGGGGTGCGCTGGCACCACGCCATAAAGTAAGGTTTTAGGGTCAAACTCCCCGCTTTCATAATAACGGACCACTTTTTCTAAACAATCAGGTTTGACAAATACCAGATCCGCATACACGCTATCGCAATTTTTGTTTTCAAATTCATGCACCACTTTTTCTATTACAAACTCATCAATATAAAAATCATCGCTGTTCAATAAAGCGATAATATCCCCACTAGAACGCTTTATGCCCTTATTCATAGCGTCATAAATGCCCTTATCTTTTTCACTCATCACGCAAGCGATTCTATCTCTATATTTTTGAATAATTTCTAAAGTGCTATCCGCGCTAGCCCCATCTATAATGATGTATTCAATGTTTTTATAAGTTTGATGAAGCACGGAAAGAATGGTGTCTTCAATGGTTTTTTCGCTATTAAAACACGCCGTGATCACAGAAACTTTTAACAATCCAACCCTTTTATAATAAACTCCCCCCTAATTAAGTTTTAAACAAGTTCACTTGTTTGTCTAAATTCGTGGTCGTTCCACTCACATGCGTAGCGATGTTTAAAATATCTGAAGAATCCGCTAAAGTCTTAGAAGCTACTTTTTCCACTTCTGCAAAATCGCTTACCATAGCTTCAATTTGGTGTCCGGATTTAGCGTAATCGTCCATGCTTTGATTGCTGTCTCGCACGACTGAGCTTAAATTAGAACTCATTTTTTCGTAAGTTTCTTGCACGCTTTTACTCATATCGCTCAAGCGTTCCATTTTTTGCGAATTGAGATTCATTTGCGAACTCACATCATTGATTTCTTGGACAATCACCATGATAGTGGAATTGATTTCAGCTAAAGATTTTTGAGTGCGCCCGGCTAAATTCCTAACTTCATCAGCCACCACCGCAAAGCCTCTGCCATGCTCGCCGGCCCTTGCGGCTTCAATAGCAGCGTTTAGGGCTAAAAGATTGGTTTGATCGGCAATATCATTGATAATATCCAAAATGGATTTGACATCATCAGCGTTACGGCTTAGCTGCTCCACTTTACTAGAGAGTTCTTCTTCAGTGTGCGCGCTCTCTGTGATTTGAGAAAATAAATCCCCAATCGCATCCTTGCTCTCTTTGACAAGCCCTTGCGTTTCAATCAAACGCTTCCTTAACCCTTGAGACTGCTCTATGGAAGTATTCATCATGTTCGCTACATCCGTGGCTTTATTTTTTACGGAATTTAGGGTGGTTGAGGAATCTTTCATGCTCTTTTGGGTTTCTTGCGTGATTTGGACTAATTCATCCATTGAAGTTTTATTGGAAGTGGAAATGCCTTTAATCTCTTCCATAATCAAGCGGGCGTTTTCCACAAACAAATTGATCCCACGGCCCACTTGCGAGATTTCATCGTTGCGATCACCCACATCAATTTTGGCCCTCAAATCCTTATCCCCATGGCTGAAAGCGTTGATTTTAAGGACCAATTCATCAATGCGTTTCACGATCCTTAGTTTAGCGTATATGAGCGTCAAAACCACTAACGCTATCGTCGCTGTCAGTATCCAAAGGAATAATTTTGTGGTGTTTTCATTAAAAACCTTATTCACGCCTTCTTTAATCGCTTTATTTTCGGTGTTAATGTCAGTGTAATAGGAAGTCGTTGCGATCACCATTTGAGACACCTCATCATAATGCGAGTAGGCGAATTTTTTCTCCGGCACGCCTCCATCGTATTTGGGCATTTTATAATAAGTATAGCCTCCCCCTTTTTTAGCCGCTTCCAAATACCCCCTAACATAATACACCCCATCAACGCTCTGAGCGTCAAGCCTTGATTGGCCTACGGTTTTAGGATTGACTGGATCAAACAGCACCACCCCGTTTTTATCCACCACCACCATATAAATCATGCCTTTATCGTCGTTAATGCGTTTGAAATAATCTAGCGCCATTTTTCTTGCAGTAGCATTGTCAAAATCTTTGTAATACTCATGAATGCCCTGTTCAATAATTTTTGTCATGTAAGCGAGCGTTTTTTCACGCTTTTTGTATTGCCCGGTTTCTAAATGCTCCATGAGTTGCGCTAACACATCTTTTTGCATAACCTTTACAAAACCAATAAAAAGCCCCCCTAAACCCAAAAGAGCGGCTAGCACGACAAACATAATACGAGTCCCTAGCGAAGCAAATACTGAAGCAAACATCATTTATCTCCTAATAAATCATTTTTAAGTCAAACCCTAATTTGAGAGTTCAGCCTCCAAATGCACCCCCCCCCCCCGAAAAATGAGTGGCGCAAAACAAGATTAAAAATCCGGTTGTTTGAAAACCGCTGAAAAAAGCGAAAAGCCAACAATCTAGGATTATAGAACATTCCTTTTTAAGTTAGGCTTAAAGAATAAATAATAAAAATAAAAAATCTTATTCAACTTCACTTTCCTTAATGGATTTGACGTTCAAAGTCCTCCCGTCTTTTGAAGTGGGGATTTTGATGCTCCCCTCTTTTAATTTTTCTGCCAATTTTTTTAGCAACGGGTTTTTGAAATCGTAGTTGATGATTTCCCAGTTATGTTCTAGTTCAGGGGTTACCTTCCCACCTTTTTTTTCCGTGATGTATTTGACGATTAAATCTCGTATTTGCCCGTTATCTTGTAATTCATTGTAAGAATCATAATACCTATCAGCGTCTGTAACCAGCTTTAAAGTCGTGGATAATGTTCCGAATCGGTAATTGTTGATCGCTAATTTATACACCGCTTTTAAATCAATGGGTTTTCCGTTAATTGTCGGATTAATAATCCTTTGCCCGGCGGGTTTGGTAACATCAACTTGGTATTTCACGCCAGAAAACATATCAAAGTTATAGCCGCGAATATTTTCATTAAAACTGATCGTCAAATCGCCCGGTTGCAACTGGTTGTAAAATCGGTATGACCATTCCATGTATTTCAACAGGTTTTCACCCGTGATATGCACTCCAATGAGCGTATTAGCGAACTTGTAAATGTAGGCGACATCTTTTCTTTTGAAAGGCCCTTTTTTCAAATTCGCCCCAAAATTGAATAAGGCTGCCGCTGAAACATCGGCTTTTGCGTAATATTTTTGCACTTTATTAATCAATTCTATCACCGGTGTTTCTTGCAAGGCGGCGGTTGGCATCGTGGTGATTTTTTCTTCTCCTGTGATAAAATCAGGCCTGTCAATAAAGGTTTTTGTCACTTCGCCGACCACTTCATTAGCGTATTCTTTTGATTTTTTATCCACATATTCGTATTTTTTCGCTAATTCTTCATCTTCTGGAATATCTTTTGTGGGTAAATTTTCAGTCGTTACGATTTTTTTCTTCGTCTTAGCGTCAAACACCACCACGCCCTTTGCCAGATAAGCCCCATACGCTCCAGGCTCAATGGTATGCACCTTCCCCACTTTGGTGTTATAAACCGCATGCTCATGCCCGGCAAAAATGATGTCAAATTGCGGGAATTTTTTCGCCAAATCCGGTATCCCATCGCCACCTTTCTCATCTTCTCGCCCCAAATGAAAAGCGCCGATCAAAATGTCATACTTCCCTTTTAACTCTTTCAAGGTCTTTTTTAGCGCTTCTTCAGCGTCCAAAAACTTCAACCCTGCAAAATGTTCAGGTGTAGAGGCCTCCCAAGTTGGGACATGCGGCACCAAAAACCCCACAACCGCCACCCTCACGCCATCAATTTTTTTAATCACATAAGGCTTCACAAACGGCTGATTGTCTGCAATTTTGATGATATTCGCATTCACGACATCGCCATTAAACCCCTTGATATTTTTTTCTAAAAAATCTTTACTGAAATTAAACTCGTGATTCCCAAGCACACGAATGTCAAATTTCAAATCGTTTTCGGCTCGAACTAATGGGTGGATAGGCTCATCATTAAACAACTCCGCGCTATTGCCTTGCAACAAATCCCCACTGTCAATCAAAACCACATTTTTATTTTCAGCCCTTTGCTTTTTGATTAAAGTCGCAATCCTTGTCAAGCCGTTATTGGGTTTTTGCTCTCCAGTCGCATAATCATACGAAAAAAGCCGCCCATGAATGTCTGAAGTTTCCAAAAACACGATTTTGACTTCTTTTGCAGATATTGAAAGCGTCAGCGTGAAAAATACGGCTAAAATTAATTTTTTCATTGAAATTTTCCTAGTGAAAGATATTCATAGCATTGTTTTTACATAAAATTAACGCTGATGCGATGATTTTGATTGGCATGCAACGCCTAAAACGGGTAAGGGGGTAGGGGGAGTAAAGATCATTCCCCCCCTTAATCAAACCCCCACTTCAGACCATTCAGCGCGTTTGTCTAAAAAAGCGCGCGCTAAATCCTGTGCGCCCTCTAAAGTGTGGTTAGCCGCCCAACCGCATTGTTTTTCATTGCTGGCAGGCACTTCTTTAGCCTTTAACACGTCTTGCATCGTCTTTTCTAAAACCTCTAAAACCTCTGTGTAATTGTCATGGTTTAACACCGTGAGATAAAACCCCGTTTGGCAACCCATAGGCGACCAATCCACGACATAACTGGCATGGTTGCGGATAATCTCAGCGACTAAATGCTCTAAAGAGTGCAAGCTTGGCATGTCCATGTGATCTTGGTTGGGCTGCTTGAAGCGCACATCGTATTTGACAATCACATCCCCATTAGCGCCCTTTTTGCGATCAGCGATACGCACATAAGGGGCTTTGACTTTGGTGTGATCCAAATTGAAACTCTCTACATTCATTTTCATGTTTTTAACTCCTTTATTCATAAATTGTAATGAAACTTTAGCTTATTTTAGCGAACGCTTGCTCTAAATCTTCTAACAAATCCTGTTCATGCTCAATCCCCACAGACAAGCGCACCAAACCATCTCTGATCCCTGCAGCTTCTCGTTGCGCTTTAGGGATACACGCATGGGTCATTAGCGCTGGAATCCCAACCAAACTTTCCACCCCGCCCAAACTCTCGCCTAAAATGAATAATTTAAGGCTTTCTACAAAAAGAGTCGCCTTGCTGTCATTTTTGAGGGTGAAAGAGAGCATCCCGCTAAAGCCACGCATCTGTTTTTTGGCTAGATCGTAATTAGGGTGGGTGGGCAAACCCGGGTAATAAACCCTTTCCACTTTAGGGTGTTTTTCTAAAAACTCAGCCACGCAAAGAGCGTTTTTTTGATGGGCTTGCATGCGTAATGCTAGCGTTTTAATCCCTCTTTGCAACAGCCAGCTGTCTTGAGGGCCTAAAACCCCACCGATAGCGTTTTGGAAAAAGGCGATCTCTTGGGCTAGCGCTTCATTATTAGTGGTTACAAGTCCAGCGACGACATCGCTATGACCGCCTAAGTATTTTGTGCCGCTATGCACCACAATGTCCGCCCCCAAAAGAAGCGGGTTTTGGCAATAGGGGGTGGCAAAGGTGTTATCCACGATAGTGAGCAAACCATGAGCTTTAGCGACACTAGCGCATTGCGCTAAATCGGTGATTTTAAGCAAGGGGTTACTAGGGGTCTCTAAATAAAGGGCTTTGGTGTTGGGTTTGATAGCCTTTTTGATTTGGGATAGATCGCTAGTGTCTATAATGGTGCAAGAAAGCCCATTTTTGACAAGCACTTTATTGAACAAGCGGAAAGTCCCCCCATAGACATCATCGCCCAATAACACATGATCGCCTGATTGCAAGAGGGAAAAAACGGCGTGGATTCCGGCTAAACCAGAAGCGAAAGCGAACCCCTTAACCCCCCCTTCTAAATCAGCGATGAGCTCTTCTAAAGCAAAGCGCGTGGGGTTGCCTGAGCGAGAGTATTCATAGCCCTTATGGCGGCCTATGGCGTCTTGGCGGTAGGTGGAAGTTTGATAAATAGGCACGCTCACCGCCCCCGTTGTCGCGTCCTCACTAATGCCTCCATGGATTAATTTGGTTTGCATGTGCATGGTTTTTCCTTTTGATGAATTCATGAATAAATACCTTTAGAAAGATAACGATCGGCAACATCCGGGAAAATGGTTAAAACCTGGCTGCCTTCGGGGAGGCGTTGCGCTTCTTTCAATGCTGCCACAAAAGCTGCCCCGCTAGAGCTCCCCACTAATAAGCCGTTTTTTTTGGCTAACTTCCTAGTGTAGCTAAAACCCTCTTCATCTGAGATCGTTTCAAAGCCATCAATATCCAAGTTTGCAAAAAAAGGAGGGATGAATTCCACGCCAATACCCTCAATCTCATGAGGCCCAGGCTCTCCCCCATTCAAAATAGAACCCTCCGGCTCCACCCCAATCAAGCGGATATTAGGGATGCGTTCTTTCAAATACCTAGCCGTGCCAGCAAAAGTGCCTCCACTCCCTATCCCGGCTACAAAGCTCGTAAGGTTTGTGCCTAATTCTTGGACAATCTCAAGAGCTAGGGTGTGGTAGTAAGCGGCGGGATTATCAGGGTTTTCAAATTGCAAGGGCAAATAGCTATCAGGGATACTTTCGGCTAACTCTTTACTTTTTTTAATGGCGCCAGAAATCCCCTCGCTAGTAGGCGTGTTGATCACTAAAGCCCCCAAAGCCCTCATGATTTGCTGTTTTTCTGTGCTGAATTTTTCCGGGACAACAAAGATGGTTTTGAGATGGTGCTTGATTGCCACTAAGGCTAGAGCGATGCCGGTATTGCCTGCGGTAGGCTCAATGATGGTTGTTTTAGAAGTGATTTTGCCAGTTTTAAACCCTTCTTCTATAAGGTATTGGCCTAAGCGATCTTTAACGCTCCCTCCCGGGTTTAAATGTTCTAGCTTGGCGTAAATGGCGGAATTTAACGGAATGGGGTAATCCTTGTTAGTGAATTTAAAAACGGGAGTGCGGCCTATGGCGTCTTGCATTGTGGTGATAATCATCATTCCTCCTATAACAAACAATAAAATTCAATTTTGCGATTATGCCTAAACTCATTAAATGGAGTAAGATTTAGGATAAAATGTTGGCTTATTAAGATCGATCAAGGAGCTTTCAATGAAAACGATAGAATGGAATGAAGGGCAAAGAAAAGCGTTTCAGGACTTGTTAAGAGAATTTGTAGCGTTAATAGACGCTAAAATGCAAGAGGAAAAACAAACAGGCAGAACTCCAAAAATACCAAAGTATGGTTCATGCCAAAACGGACTGAACAAGTTTTTAACGCCATGGGGTTATGCGTATAAAATCAGTCTTGGCTCTGGGAACTTATCCAAGAAGCCATCCATCACTTTTTGCCGTCAGGATATTTTAGGGGAAGGGTTTGTCAATGGTGAAATACCAACCCCAAAAAAAAGTTTTTACCTTTGCTTACGATTGGTGCAATGATTTTGAAAAGTTTTATCTTTGTATAGGTCGATCCACAGAGGATGATGAAAAAAAAGAGCTTCAAAAATGCCTAGCGTATGATAAAATTATCGATCCTAATGGAGACGCATACTACCAAGAGATCTATGACGATTTAAATCCCATCTTGAAAACATTACCAACGATTTTTTACGCTTTGCTAACGAATTTAATCAAATCCCCACTGCGTGTTTTGAGTTAGAGCCATCTAGTGCAAGCCATTGAGAAATGACCCTATACAAAAAAGGAACTCCCCCATAAGGGATTTCCCTAAAATCCCACCAACGCTTTTAAGCTAAACCTTAAAAAAGCTATCGTTTGGTTACAATCAAGCTTTGATATTTGGATTAAAAAACGCTTTGAGTGTTTGTTAGATTTTGCAATCGGTATCCCATTGATGAAAATGAGGAAAGCAAGCGGGTTTTGATTAAAACCGCTCGCTTGAAAGAAGTTTTAAAAGCGTTTCACTCCACTTCCGCATCAATCACATCATCGTCTTTTTTCTTGGGCTGCTCGGCGTTGTTTTTATTCGCCATGGCTTCGCCTAGTTTTTGAGCCGCTTGTGCTAATAATTTCGTTTTGTCTTCAAGCTCCGCTTTAGTAGCGTTATCGTTTTTGATGCAATCTTTAAGGGCGTTAATGGCGTTTTGGATCTCATTAGCGTCGTTCTCATTCAAATTCGCCTTATGCTCATCAAGGCTCTTTTGGGTTTGGTGCGCCAAACTATCGGCATGGTTTCTCGCTTCAATCACTTCTTTTTTCCTGGCGTCTTCTTCTTTGTGCAATTCAGCGTCTTTAACCATTTTTTCAATTTCGCTATCAGACAACCCACTAGAGCCAGAAATTTTAATCTCTTGGCTTTTGCCGGTATTTTTGTCTTGCGCTGACACGGTTAAAATCCCATTAGCGTCAATATCAAAGGTTACTTCAATTTGCGGCACGCCTCTTGGAGCGGGAGCGATGCCTTGCAAATCAAATTTACCCAACGATTTATTATCCCTTGCCAATTCTCTCTCGCCTTGTAAAACCATAATGGACACAGCGGGCTGGTTGTCTTCAGCGGTTGAGAACACTTGAGATTTTTTCGCCGGAATAGTCGTGCCTCTATCAATCACTTTAGTCATCACGCCCCCTAAAGTTTCAATCCCAAGACTTAAAGGCGTAACGTCTAATAAAAGCACATCTTTCACATCGCCTTTTAACACGCCCCCTTGAATGCTCGCGCCCACCGCTACGACTTCATCAGGATTGACGCTTTTATTCAACTCTTTATTAATAAACGCTTTCACCCTTTCTTGGACTTTAGGGATACGAGTGGAGCCGCCCACCATCACCACTTCTGAAATCTCATTTTTGGTTAGCCCTGCGTCTTTGATCACGCTTTCAATTTTAGAAATCGTTTCTTCCATGAGATCTTCTGTCAAGCTTTCAAATTTAGCCCTAGTGAGTTTTTTAACCAAGTGTTTAGGCCCGGTAGCGTCCGCTGTGATAAAAGGCAAATTGATTTCAGTCTCCATCGCAGAGCTCAGTTCTTTTTTAGCGTTTTCAGCCGCTTCTTTCAGGCGTTGCAACGCCATCACATCGTTTTTAATCTCAATGCCCGTTTCGCTTTTAAACTCAGCCGCTAAGAAATCAATCACACGATTGTCAAAATCATCGCCCCCCAAAAACGCATCGCCCCCTGTGGCTAAAACTTCCACGACATTATCGCCTGTTTCTAAAACGGTAACGTCAAAAGTCCCCCCACCCAAATCATAAACCATGATTTTTTCGCTCTCTTTTTTATCCAAGCCGTAAGCTAACGCCGCGCTTGTGGGCTCATTGATGATCCTTAAAACATTAAGCCCTGCAATCGTGCCGGCTTCTTTAGTCGCTTTTCGTTGGCTGTCGTTAAAATAAGCAGGAACCGTGATCACCGCTTCCGTAACGCTCTCGCCTAAATAACTTTCAGCGTCTTCTTTGAGCTTCATTAAAATTTTGGCTGAAATTTCTTGAGGGGTATAAACTTTACCCGAAATCTCAATCGCACAAGCCCCATTCCTATCCACAATCTTATAAGGCAAGCGTTTTTCGGCTTCTTTAGCCTTATCTTCATTAAACATCAAGCCCATGATCCTTTTAATAGAATAAATGGTTTTTTCTGGGTTGGTTACCGCTTGTCTTTTCGCACTCTCGCCCACTAAAATCTCGCCCTTATCCGTAAAGGCTACAATAGAAGGAGTGGTGTTTTTACCCTCTTTATTCGCAATAATCTTTGCTTCATTGCCTTCATACACCGCCATTGCGGAGTTGGTTGTCCCTAAATCAATTCCAATAACTTTTCCCATGCGTTATCCTTTCTTACTTAAAATAAATGTTTTAATCGTTTTTAGCAATGCTCACCATTGCCGGCCTCAAAACCCTACCCTTATACTTGTAACCCTGTTGCAAAACCTGCACGATTTTCCCGTTTTCTTTTTCTTCGCTTTTGACTTGCATGATCGCATTGTGGAAATTAGGATCAAATTCTTCTAAGCATTCAATCCCCTCAATGCCATGCCTTGCCAAAACTTCATGCAGCTTTTCCATCGTAAGCTCCAAGCCTTTGGTTAAAGCGCTCTCTTTATCCACTTCTACAGCGCTCTTGTAAGCCCCAAGAAGCGCATCAATCACCGGCAATAGATCCAATGCGATTTTTTCATACGCATACTCTAACGCCATGCTCTTGTCTCTTTCTAAGCGCTTTTTCACGTTTTCAAAATCCGCATGCACTCTCAAGTATTTTTCGTGCATTTCTTTATACTTAAGCTCAAAATATTCCTTGATCTCGCCTTCTTTTCCGGGCGCTTCTTGCTTTTCTTCACCCTGTTGTTCTTTGCAAGCGCAAGCCTTTTGATAAGACTCTGGCTCTTTTGGGCTTAAATCGTGTTCTTGGTTGTGTTCATCTTTCAT
>NZ_MTWR01000074.1:0-2123 GCF_001998165.1 Helicobacter pylori
ACGCTTGCGGGAATTTGGGGAAATCAATAGTGCATAGAAATAGCCTAAAACCTCTAACGGCTCAAAATGGGGGCTATAATGCTTGTCTATAAAGCTTCTAAACTCTGGCGTAAAATTTATGCACCATCACATAACGCCATTCGCCATGCATTTTGCTTTGTCGTGCCGCCCAAGAATTAGAGGGCTTGTTAGAATATTTGGAGCGTTTCGGGTTTTTAGTCTATGGGGTTGCTGGCAAGAATACGGCCAAAAATAAATGGATTGGATTAGCCTTCAAAGCGATTCAAGCGTGTAGATTTTGGGAAGATAAAATAACCATTGAAGATCTCCCAACGCTAGAAAAGAATTTTTTCAAGGGAGAGCATAGCGGCTTGGAATTGCTTGAAGAGAATATCCATTCCAAAAAGAATATTGAGAAGTGGTATAAGTGGGGCAAGGCACTGAATTACTTGCTTTATGAATACGAGCTATACCATAACCCTGAAACGACTCTGAATTTTGATAGCAGCATAGAAAGCATTGAGGAAACCCCACAAGGCGCAAAAGATGAAAACGTTTTCAATATCATGCAAGGCGTGTCCATCAACCTCTTTGTCAAAAAGGCGCAAGCAACCAAGCCAAAAATCTATTATTATGATGTGTATGGCGAAAGGGCTGAAAAATACGCCTTTTTAGCCCAAAATGATTTGAATAGCATTGAATGGCTTGAGCTTGCCCCAAGAGCGCCTTTTTACTTACTCATACCCCAAAAAACGCCCTTGTTAGAGGAATACGAACAAGGCTTTAGCGTTCAGGAGGTGTTTCAAATTGGAAGCACCGGTATTTGTTCGCAACGAGACCATGTCGTTTTCCATAGAGACAAAGAAAGCTTATTAAAGCTTTTAAAAGATTTTTCAACCTTAGAACCCAGTGAATTACGCAGAGTTTATAATATTAAAAAAGATGGCAGAGATTGGCGTTTAGAATATGCCATTAAAGATGTTAAGGCAAATGCTAACAATTTAGAAGAATACATTGTTTCGTGCCAATACCGCCCTTTTGATTTTTACTACACTTATTATACCGGTAAATCAAAGTCTTTTATCGCTTATCCAAGAGGCGAAGTCTTCAAGCACATGTTACCCCCCCCCCAACAAACCCTAAAACACCCAATCAAACGCGCAAAAATGTCGCGCTAAATATTGCACGACAAAGCAAAATGCATGGCGAATGGCGTTATGTGATGGTGCATAAAGAATTAGTTGATATAAATCTAATAGCTTCGGCAGGAAGCATGGGGGTAGGATATAATTACCCCCTTTATCGGTTTAGAGATCCCAACTACACCGAAAATTTTACGCCAGAGTTTAGAAGCTTTATAGACAAGCATTATAGCCACCATTTTGAGCCGTTAGAGGTTTTAGGCTATATCTATGCACTATTGTATTCCCCAAATTACCGCAAGCGTTATGAAGATTTTCTCAAAGCCGATTACCCTAAAATCCTTTTCACAAACAATAAAGATTTGTTCAGGGCTTTAAGCCTTTTAGGGATTGAATTGATCGGCTTGCATGTCTTAAACCAAGAAAGCCTGAATCAAGCTTTGAAAAATTAAAAGACGCCACCATAGGCGAATCCTACTACAAAGAAGCGCATGATCGCATCATCAAAAAACCCTTTTATAACGAGCCAGAACAACGGCTTTATATCAACCATAGCGCTTATTTTAGGGGGGTGAGTAAAGAAATTCATGATTACATGATAGGGGGGTATGGCGTTTTAGACAAGTATTTAAAAAGCCATAAAAACGAGCCTTGCGACTTTGATCATGTAAGCAACATCATTAAAGTCATCGCGCGCACGATTGAAATCCAAAAAACACTTGGATTTTTAACGAGCGATTTGCCCCATTTAAAAGGGAATGACAGCGAAGCCTTAATACAAGAAATCTTGCAAAATCCACCCCCCCCCCCCCCCATTTAATACCAATATCGCCCTTATCTTATCGCGCCAAGCCAAAGCCATCGGAGATTTTGACTTTGATGCCGCATTCATCAGCACAAAAGCAAGCGATAACAATATCTATCGCAGAGGCGGAGGATCGGCTTTCCCCTTATTCTGCCTTGTCTAATCTCGCTCTAATT
>NZ_MTWR01000075.1:0-7860 GCF_001998165.1 Helicobacter pylori
TATGTTTTAAGGAACAGCATGCAATGAAGAATGAAACGCTAGAACAATTTAAAAGAAATCAAAAGAGGAATCAAGAAATTCTTAAAAAATTGCTTGATTTTGTCCATACTGGGGAAGAATACGGCATCAAGGTTGAAGAGTCTCTCAAAGACAAGATCCGTAATGCGATGAAAGATGTTTCTGGTCAAAAACTGAAAGTGGCTTTAGTGGGAGGTTTTTCTTGCGGGAAAACATCCATAGCGGCAGCTTGGATCGATCGGCTAGACAAGAGCATGAAGATAGACCACAAAGAATCCAGCGATGAAGTTAAAATCTATGATATAGACAATGAAATGGAACTGGTTGACACCCCGGGACTATTTGGGTTTAAAGTGAAAGAACACGATAGCGGCACAATAGAGCACTATAAAGATATTACGAAAAAATATGTCAGCGAAGCCCACCTCATTTTATACGCGCTCAACCCGTCAAACCCTATCAAAGAAAGCCATAAGGACGATTTGAATTGGTTGTTTAGGACGCTCAATCTTTTATCCAGGACGATATTTGTCATCAGCCGTTTTGATGAAGAAGCGGATATTGAAGATGAAGAAGATTACAACAAAAGATTTAAGATCAAAAAAGAAAACATCCAAAACCGACTGAATGATCTCATTTCTTTAAGCGAAAAAGAAAAAGAGGGTTTGATTATTGTTGCTGTTGCGGCAAACCCTTTTGATTTGGGGGTGGAACACTGGCTAAAGCATCAAGAAGAGTTTCAAAAACTCTCACACATCAAAGCCTTGCAAGACGCGACGCAAAAAAAGATTAAAGAAAATGGCGGGAAATTAACCATCATAGAAGAAGCCAAAAAAAGCGTCATTCAAGATGTTATCTATAGGCAAATGCCACCCGCAAAACAAGCGTTGCAAGATATTAATAGAGAAATGGAATATTTGAATAAAACGCTTGAAAAAAGGCGAAAGGACATTCAAGATTTAAATAAAGAAATTTCTCAAGCCCGCATTCATTTAAGAGAATTTATAATAAGGTATTTCAGCGATCTCAGCCGTCAAGTTTCTGGAACCAGCCTAGAAACCTTTAATGATTTTGTTATTAGAGAAATAGGTGATAAAGGTATCAATATAGACACAAAAGTCCAAAATGAATTTGAAAAACAAACGCAAGGGATTGTAAATGAAATCGCTAAAATTGAAACCGGTTTTAATGCCGATATGAGTTTTTTTGAAAAGCATGCCGGAGCGTTTGGAAAAATTGGAATCAATTTTTTAAAACAAAGCGGTTTTATCAATGCAACTAACATCAAACTGGCTAGAGACGCGCTAGTGGCTACGGGAAAATTTGTGGGCATAGATTTGGCTTTTAAATTCAAACCTTGGGGCGCTGTAAACTTGGCAGGCAGCATAAACAAAGGTTTACCGCTTATCGGTCTTGCTATTGAAGTGTGGGATTCTTGGAAAGAAAGCCAAAAAATAGAAAAACTTGAAAAAGCTAAAGAAGAAATGAAATCTAATTTTGACAATCAAAAACAAGAAATCTTGGATCTCATTAATGATGAAACCAGATTCAAACAAGCATGTTTCCCGAGCGTGTTTGACCTGGAAAAATGCATTCAAGCATGCGAAGAAAATGTTAAAAAAACGCAAGAGTGCACTCAAGGACTGGAAAAATGGATTCAAGCTGGCGAAGATTTCATCAAGGGCGAAGATTTCATAGATGTTGAGCCTGAATAGGAATGAACTGAATTTGTGCTAAAATTTCAAAAACGCATCAAAAAGGCTTTTTGGCTGAGCTTGAAACGGGCTAATCCAACAAGCGGCATTTTAAATGTTTTAATAAGGAAAGGCGATGTTTTCTAAAATTTGCCCAACTCTTAAGCTTTTAAACGCGTTTAAAAGCTCTTTATTCAAACGCATTTCAAGCCCTGTGCAAACCACTCGCATTGCCAAGATGGTTTTGGGTATAAAAGACGCTTTCAACGACGATAAAGACCCGTTGGATAACGCTTGTGAAGCTTTGGATTTGATAGTGAAGTTTAAGAAAGAGCACCCGCAAGATTTTAACGAATTGTTTGAAATTTTAAAAGATCTCATTCAAGAATACGAACAAAATCCTGACGAGATCAAGCAAAACCTCAAAGAAATCCTAAAATAAGACAAGGCATGAACCACCTTTTAATCCTTTATAACCCTTACTATCAACAAGATGTGATCCAACAACATTTAAGCGTTTTACAGGAAAAATCCCAAGTGGGCTTTGGTAAAATCCGATCAAAGCTCAACGATCAAGAAAAGCACGACTCCTTAGAAGAAATTTACAAAGCCACTAATGAAGAAAATTTTTTGCAGCTTTTTTTGACCGATTACGCTAATTTATTTGCCGCTAAGGTGATAAAGGTTTCTAAAGAGATTGATGAGAGTTTGATCCCTAGCTATTATAAAGAAAAAAATTTGGAAGTGGAAGACTTTTTTATTATCAGCGATTTAAGGGAATTAGTCAGGGAAGATTTTAGCCTTTTAAGGGATCGATTTTTAGCCAATTTCATCGCGCCAAACAACCACACTTACGCCATTTATGGGAATAATTACGTCTATCCTTTGCCGGTTAAGTTAAAAGAAGAGCGTTCTTATTTTTTAGGCGGTGAAAAGCATTATCTGAGCGTGTATAAAAGCAAAGAATATTTAACCATGCAAGAAAATTTCATGCGTTTTGTTTTTGGCAAAAGGCTTTTTTACCTCTTACACCCTGACAGCATCAACAACATCATTCATGCCGAATTAGAGCTTTTACAAAGCGAAAACGATCTTTTGAATGATTTTACCAGCATCATCGTCAAATACACCAAAACCTTAGAATACGAAATTTATACTTTTGCTAAACAAGTTCTTCTAAAGGCTTGCGAAAACGATCCCAGCCTTTATGATTTAGCTTATAAAGTCCAAGGAAAATCTTTTACGCTTAAAGATTTTTTCGCTAAAAAGCCCAATCTTGGGAGCATTAAACTCCTACTCAAACACGAAAAAATCCAAGACCATTTAGAAGAAAACTTAAAAAGATTCATCAATTATCCTTTTTCAAAAAGCCTAAGCCTCATTCAAAACATCCGCAACGAAGCCGTCCACGCAAAAGCTCCAAGTTTGAATGAAGTGGAAAAACTCAGGAATGAAATTTTAGGCATAGAAGGCGCAAGCTTACTCAAAGGCGTTTTAACCCACAAGGAAACTTCATAAAAGCGCAACCCATTCAGCATGCGTTTAGCACCGATTTGATAGCGCGAGATTTTAAAAATTATTTAGAGCCTTTAAGGGAGGGGAAAAATTTATTGGGTTTTTCGGGTGGGTTGGATTCCACTTGCTTGTTTTTTCTTTTAGTTGGAGAAAACATCGCTTTTGACATCGCTTTAGTGGATTATAACACGCAAAAACAACGCCTTGAAATCATCCAACACGCTCAAAAACTCGCCCAAACACACCATAAAAAATGCTACATCCATTACGCCCCAAAAATCGCGCGCAATTTTGAAATGCAAGCGAGAAAGATCCGTTATGATTTTTTTGAAACCCTAATTAAAGAGCATTCTTACAAGCATTTGATTTTAGCGCACCACTTGAATGACAGGTTGGAATGGTTTTTGATGCAATTAAGTAAAGGCGCTGGATTAAACACGCTTTTAAGCTTTCAGGCTTATGAAAAAAGAGGATTTTATGCGATCGTTCGCCCCTTACTCTACACCCCTAAAGACACCCTTAAAACGCTCGCTAAAGATCGGGAATTTTTTGAAGACGATTCTAATTCTTCTTTAAAATTCAAACGCAATTTTTTCAGGAAACATTACGCTAACGCCTTGATGCAAGATTATTCTAAGGGCATTATCCAAAGTTTTAAATTTTTGGATCAAGAAAAAGAGCGGCTTTATCCTTTGATGATTGTTTCACAAATGCATGGGATCACTTTTTTTAAGTATTCGCAAAATGCGCTGTTTATGGTGGATAAAATCTTAAAGCAAAAGGGGTATGTGTTGAGCTTTTCTCAAAAAGAAGAAATCAAGCGCCATTTTTTTAGCTTAGAAATCGCTCAAAAATTCATCATTGAAAGCGATAAAGAGTGTGTGTTTATCGCTCTTAAACCCCCAAAAACTTTAAGCATGCCAAAGGATTTTAAAGACAGGGCTAGGAGGTTGAATATCCCCAAACGCTTACGGCCTGTTTTATACGCAGAGTTTTTAAAACAACCAACGCATGATTTTTTAACCCGTTTTAAACAGAGTTTAATGGATCTATAAAAGAGCTTCATTTTAATCAAGCGATAATTTTTTAAAGCGCTTTTTAACCTTGATTGTGTCAAAATACAGCAAAAACTTTAATATGAGAGCGAATGGACTTTAAAAATAAAAAATGGCTTTTTCTAGCCCCTCTAGCAGGCTATACGGACTTGCCTTTTAGGAGCGTGGTGAAAAAATTTGGCGTGGATGTTACCACAAGCGAAATGGTGAGTTCGCATTCGTTGGTGTATGCGTTTGATAAAACTTCTAAAATGTTGGAAAAATCCCCTTTAGAAGATCATTTCATGGCACAAATTTCAGGCTCTAAAGAAAGCGTAGTCAAAGAAGCGGTGGAGAAAATCAACGCTTTAGAGCATGTGAGTGGGATTGATTTTAATTGCGGTTGTCCTGCCCCTAAAGTGGCTAATCATGGTAACGGGAGCGGATTGTTAAAGGATTTAAACCACTTGGTGAAGCTTTTAAAAATCATCAGAGAAAACACTAATAAAAAAATCACAAGCGTGAAAGTGCGTTTAGGCTTTGAAAAGAAAATCCCTAAAGAAATCGCTCATGCCTTAAACGACGCGCCGGTGGATTATGTGGTGGTGCATGGGAGGACACGAAGCGACAAATACCAAAAAGACAAAATAGATTATGAAAGCATCGCCTTAATGAAAGGGATTTTAAAAAAGCCTGTGATAGCCAATGGCGAAATTGACAGCGTGAAAAAGGCCTTTGAAGTCTTGCAAATCACGCAAGCGGATGGGCTAATGATAGGGCGAGCGGCCTTAAGAGCCCCATGGATATTTTGGCAAATCAGAAACAACACCACAAAATTGCCCGCAGTCGTGAAAAAAGATCTGGTTTTAGAACATTTTGATAAAATGGTGGAGTTTTATGGGGATAGGGGGGTAGTGATGTTTAGGAAAAACTTGCATGCTTACGCTAAGGGCGAAATGCAAGCGAGCGCGTTTCGCAACTGCGTCAATACCCTTACGAAGGTAAAGAGCATGCGAGAGAGCATAGAGGAATTTTTTAATCAAGAAACGTTGCAAAGTGAAGTGCCATTATGGGTAGAATTGAATCAAAAAAGCGTTTGAAAGCGCTCATTTTTTTAGCGAGTTTGGGGGTTTTGTGGGGCAATACGACTGAAAAAACGCCTTTTTTTAAAACCAAAAACCACATTTATTTGGGTTTTAGGCTAGGCACAGGGGCTAGCACGCGCACAAGCATGTGGCAACAAGCCTATAAAGACAACCCCACTTGCCCTAGCAGCGTGTGCTATGGCGAGAAATTAGAAGCCCATTATCAGGGGGGTAAAAATTTGTCTTATACCGGGCAAATAGGCGATGAAATAGCTTTTGATAAATACCATATTTTAGGCTTGAGGGTGTGGGGGGACATAGAATACGCTAAGGCTCAATTAGGCCAAAAAGTGGGGGGTAACACCCTTTTATCCCAAGCGAATTATGACCCAAGCGCAATTAAAACCTACGATATTGCTTCAAACGCTCAAGGCCCTTTAGTTTTACAAAAAACCCCAAGTCCCCAAGATTTCCTTTTTGATAACGGGCATTTCATGGCGTTTGGTTTGAATGTGAATGTGTTTGTCAATCTCCCTATAGACACCCTTTTAAAACTCGCTTTAAAAACGGAAAAAATGCTATTTTTTAAAATAGGCGTGTTTGGTGGGGGTGGGGTGGAATACGCAATCTTGTGGAGTCCTCAATATCAAAATCAAAACACGCAACAAGACGATAAATTTTTTGCCGCAGGTGGGGGGTTTTTTGTGAATTTTGGAGGCTCTTTGTATATAGGCAAACACAACCGCTTCAATGTGGGGCTTAAAATCCCTTATTATAGCTTGAGCGCGCAAAGTTGGAAAAACTTCGGCGCTAGCAATGTGTGGCAGCAACAAACGATCCGACAAAACTTCAGCGTTTTTAGGAATAAAGAAGTTTTTGTTAGCTATGCGTTCTTGTTTTAGTGTGGCTTCGTTCTCATTAAATACTGATGATAAGATTCAAAAAATCATTTTATCGTTACAAAAATCAACATCTCAAAGATAAATAGGTTAAAATACTCCAAAATCTTTTTTTTTTTTTTTTTGAAATCCAATAAATTTATAGTAAAATTAGGTTCATTGTAAATATATTATCACTCCATGATATTCTTACAACAAAAACATTACTTTAAGGAACATTTTATGAAAAAGACAATTTTACTCTCTCTCTCTCTCTCTCGCTTCATCGCTTTTGCGTGCTGAAGACAATGGCTTTTTTGTGAGCGCGGGCTATCAAATCGGCGAAGCGGTGCAAATGGTCAAAAACACCGGTGAATTGAAAAACTTGAACGAAAAATACGAGCAATTAAACCAGTATTTAAATCAAGTGGCTTCGTTGAAGCAAAGCATTCAAAACGCCAACAACATTGAGCTGGTCAATAGCTCTTTAAACTATTTAAAAAGCTTTACCAACAACAACTACAACAGCACCACCCAATCGCCCATCTTCAACGCCGTGCAAGCCGTTATCACTTCGGTATTGGGTTTTTGGAGTCTTTATGCGGGGAACTATCTCACTTTCTTTGTGGGTAATAGCAGTACTAAACAACCCGCTAACGTTCAGGGTAACCCTCCTTTTGAAACGATTATCAAAAACTGCTCAGGAATTGAAAACTGCGTTATGGATCAAACCATTTACGATAAAATGAAAAAACTCGCTGAAGATCTCCAAGCAGCCCAACAAAACGCTACCACTAAAGGCAACAATCTTTGCGCTTTATCCGGATGCGCCACAACAGAAGGCCAAAACCCACCAAGCTCAACCGTAAGCAGCGCTCTTGAAACCGCGCAACAGCTCATGGACTTGATCGCAAACACTAGGACGGCTATGGTGTGGAAAAATATAGTCATCGCAGGTGTTTCAAACAGAGCCGATGGTGCTGGTGCTATCACATCCACTGGTCCTGTAACCGACTATGCGGTGTTTAACAACATCAAGGCGATGCTACCTTACTTGCAAGAAGCGCTCAAACTAACTCAGAGCAACCACACCCTATCTACTAACTTGCAAGCTCGAGCTACAGGATCTCAAACAAACCCCCAATTCGCTAAAGACATCTACAATCTCGCTCAAAACCAAAAGCAAGTCATCTCTTACGCTCAAGATATTTTCAACCTCTTTAGTTCTATCCCTGCAGAGCAGTATAAGTATCTAGAGAAAGCTTATTTGAAAATACCCAATGCGGGTCAAACTCCTACTAACCCTTACAGACAAGAGGTGAATTTAAACCAAGAAATTCAGACGATTAAAAACAATGTGAGTTATTATGGTAACCGGGTGGATTCGGCTTTAAGCGTGGCTAGAGATGTTTATAATTTAAAATCCAATCAAGCAAACATTGTAACCGCCTATAGCAACGCCAATAATCTAAGCCAAGAGATTTCTAAACTTCCCTATAACCAAGTCAATACAAAAGACATTGTTACGCTACCTTACGATCAAAACGCCCCAGCAGCAGGCCAATACAACTACCAAATCAACCCAGAGCAGCAATCCAATCTTAACCAAGCTTTAGCAGCGATGAGCAATAACCCC
>NZ_MTWR01000076.1:0-133 GCF_001998165.1 Helicobacter pylori
TTTTGATGAAATCGTAGAAAAAAATTATTCTCTAAACCCCGGGCAGTATTTCATTATAGAAGACACGAGCGAAACAATCAGCCAAGCGGAGTTTGAAAACTTGATGCAACAGTATTCAAGCGAACTGACAAGC
>NZ_MTWR01000076.1:167-667 GCF_001998165.1 Helicobacter pylori
TTTAAAAGGGGTTAGGTTTGAGTGAGCATGTCAAATTAAGTGAAGTATGCGAAATTCTAAATAGCAATGTAGATAAAAAAACAAAAGAAAACGAACAAAAAGTTAAACTCTGTAATTTTACAGATGTATATAATAATTGGGCGATAACAAAATATACAAGTAAAAAATTTATGAAAGCAACCGCCACACAAAACGAAATTAATAAATTTTCATTAAAAAAAGGTTATGTTGCTATTACAAAGGATAGCGAAACAAAATATGATATAGGCATTTCTACTTATATTGCAGATAATTTTGATAATGTGTTACTAGGTTATCATTGCACTTTGCTTAAACCTAATCAAAAGGGGCTTAAAGGCACATGCACCGCCATTTGGTCCCCGTCAAAGTCGGCGTTGAACGCTGAACACACTAACGGGTGCAATTGGATCGCTTTGCCGTCAATAAGCTTTGGATGGAACGCTTGAATGGATTGCTTGTGCAAGGTAGGAGCGCGGTTG
>NZ_MTWR01000077.1:0-5663 GCF_001998165.1 Helicobacter pylori
ATATGAAAAAATCAAAAGCCGCTTTTCTAGGAATTGGTCTTTAAGGGATAGGGGTAGGCATTTTGCATCTGCAAGCGTGTATTTTTTCTCACTTCTTGTCATTACAGCGGTTAATAGAAGTAGTGCAGTTGCTTGGTTATTGATGCCTGAACATTTGATTTGGTGGTTTTTGATTTCTTTTAGTGGGGAATTTGTAGCAGACATGGCGTTTGGCAAAAAAAGTAAAATCCTTAAAACCCGCTTTGGAATTTCTATTGTGAGCGGCGTTTCACTATTGCTTGGCGCTTTACCAGCGCATTTGTTTTTTGTATGGTTTGGTTTCATTAATTGGTGGGCTGTCTTTTTTATAGAAGCGGGAGCTGATCTATTGGTGGGCTGTGTGATACAAAAGATTTTTTTTGGTAAATATTGGGTGGATCGCTATTATTAAGGCTCTCTTTTTTTAAGTCTAAAAGCGCATTTTCTTATATTCCAATCAATTGGATAAGGGTTACCCCTACTTAAGGCATCGCATCAAAAACCACGCTGATCCCATTTTTTAAAATGATAGGGTTTTTCGCGTCAGTGATATGGATAAAACGCACGCCATCAAGCAAGTTAAGAGCGATTTCTTGTTGTCTGTTTTCTTTAGCAATGATTTGAATGATCTTTAAGTTTTCATCATAAAAAATGATTTTGGGTTGCCACAAAGGGTTATTAGAGCTTATTTTTAAATACGCGTTTTGATTCACGCTCAGCCAGTATTTCCCACTCGCTTCCTTAAACTCCACAGGATCGCTGCTCAAAACTAAAGCTCTCGCATTAGGGAGCTTGACTTCTTGTAAAGAAAAATCGTATTCCCACTCTTTCAAGGATATGCGCCTAATATCCACAAAATCAAAACCATGCCTTTTCATCGTCTCTATCAAAATGTTAGGGTCTAAAACATATTCCGTTTTAAGCTCGTATGAAAAAACATTCTCGCCCAAAGAGCTTTGCATTTTAATAGGCAAAACATACGAATACCCCATCATGTTCAAAGAATTATTGATGCTTTTGGCAAACGCTAGGGGATTGCTTGAAGCCTTGAAAGTGATTTTCAACATGCTTGGCTTGTCAAAATTAAAAGACAAAAGCCCGTTTTCTTTGAGAGTGTTGAGCAGTTTCAAGGAATCCAAACGCCCCATCACATAGAAATCCTTACGATTTTTAAACAAACGCTCTAAAAAAAGCTTGTTCACCTGATAAGCTCGCTCCCCCATTAAATTCTCAACCTTATCGTTTAAAGCGTCAGCGTTTAAAAGCATTCCCCCAACAATAAAAGCTAAAAAAAGGTTTTTCATTGCTGGAGTTCTTTGTATTGGGCCTCGTTGATGAGCGTTAAGCCTTTATTTGGCTCGTATAAAAACCGCCTAGTTTTGCTGTCGTTATAATCTTGTTCTTGATGGTTGTTTTTAAGACTAAGATGCCCATGCCCAAAACGCAACAACAAGCGGTGGTTTTTGGTTTCTAAAGAATAATTTTTTTTAAAAACCTTTTGAAAGGAGTTTTTTTTCTCATCCAAATCAATCACTTCTACCCAAATATCTCGTTTAGGGATAATATAAATGGTATTAGGATTTTCTTTGATCGCTTCTTTTCCTTGCTTGTCGTGTTCTGTTTGTTTTTCTTGTTTTTCTTTTGGTTTAGGCGTTGGCTCTGGCTTATTTTCTTCTGTAGGATTAGCTTCATTGAAAGAACTCTTTTTAGTGCCGGATTTAATAGCGCTTTCTTGCCCTCTTTCTTCTTTTAAAGAAGAGCTGTTTTGAATGATAACGACCACTAAAATAATGACAACCACCCCTAAAACGATAACAAAGGGTTTCCATTTGGAAGACTTTTTGGATAATGAAGTATTGGCTTGATTGATGCTGTAATCCAATTCAACCTTAAGGGGTTTTTTTGCTGTTTCTTCAGGGCTTGTTTCTTGTTTTTGCTCTTCTCCCACGCCCTCTTTAAAAACACACACTTTGTCAAATTCTTTCACCCATGCGCTCAAATCAATTTTATACTCGCGCTCTAAAATCTGTATAAAACCCCTAGCATGCACCCTTGATAAAGACTCATAGCGTTTTTCCAAGATAGAATGGATATTTTTAGAAGCGATTTTAGTCGCTTTGCAAATTTCTGCCACTCCAACTTCTCTTAAAATTTGCAAATTTTTATCTAAATTTTTAAGCGATAATTCTTCTAATGCCGCACCAGAAATATCTTTAGAAACGTTTTGAACATCAGAAAGATCTAAATTTTCTAAACTTTTTTTATTCTGTTCCATTCAATTGACCACCTAGTTGATTTTATCCATTAAGATCCCTGCTGCCACGCTCACATTGAGCGAATCAAAATTTCTTCGCATCTTTACACCCAATATAGTATCCATTTTAGAAAGGATTTTTTTAGACAACCCCTCATGCTCGCTCCCCAAAAAAAGAGCGCATTTTTTTAAGGACAGATTTTCTACTTGGCTAGAGCCTTGCATACTCGCGCCCAAACATAAAAACCCGCTCGTTTTCAATTCATTGATTAAATCCAGCGTGTTAGGCATAACGCTAAAAGGCAAATCATACATAAGCCCCAAGCTGGATCGCACAATCCCCTCATAAGCCAATTCTTTAGCAAAATCTAAAATAACGCCATCCATTCCTAAGCAATACGCGCTCCTAAAAATCCCCCCAATATTCCCCACATCCGTAATGCCACAAAGCACCAAAAGTTTTTGAGCTTTTTTAATTTCTTTTAAAGAAGCGGCTAATGGCAGTTCTACTTTAGCTAAAACCCCTTGATGGTTCCCCCCCTTAGCCAAGCTTTGCGCTTTTTTATTATCTACTTTGATGATATTAGGGCATGCTTTTTTGAGCGCGAAAAAAAGCTTTTTATCTATTTCTTTAGAAAGATAGATTTCTTGCAATTTTTCTTGATGAGAGTTTAGAAGGTGCATAATCACCTGCTTGCCATAAATCACTGCTTGCATGCTAAACCCCTTTTATTGATTTTTTTCTTCTAACAAACGTTGGAAATAAAGCTCTTTAGCGTTTTTTTGCGTCATAGCGGCTTCCATTTTAGCCTTAATTTTAGGAGGTAAATCCAACTCCAATAACGCCGATAGCCCCATGCAAGGCTCTATTTTTTTCTCATTCAAAAGCACTAAAACCCACTCCCCTTTGATATTGCTTTTTTGCAACCGCTCTATGATTTGAGAAATTTCTCCTAAATAATACTGCTGGTGGAGTTTGGTAAGCTCTTTAGCCGCAAACAAATGCATGCCTTGAGCCAAATCGTTTAAATCCTTTAAAGTCTCTAACAATCGGTGCGGGCTTTCATAAAAAACCACCGGGGTTTTTTCTTCTAAATACGCTAAAGCGTTTAAAATTTTAGCGATTTTTAAGCGCCTTTCCTTACTCTTATGAGGTAAAAAGCCAGCATAAAAAAACCGCCCTTCTAAAAACCCGCTCGCGCAAAACGCCGTAGTGAGTGCGTTAGCCCCAGGCAAAACATCGTATTGAATGTTGTGTTTTAAAGCGTAAGCGGCTAAACTCATGCCTGGATCGCTCAAACTTGGCATGCCTGCATCGCTCATCACAGCGATTTCTTTGTCAAAAAAAGAAGGCTCTATTTGGTTTAAAAATTCCTGATCATTATGCGAATGGAAAGCGATAAACTCCCTTTTTTTAGCAGCGATATTTGGGAAAGAATGGCTGATAATAGGGTTTTGTGCGAGCAAGTGCAACAACCTCTTACTCACCCTTGTATCCTCGCATAAAAAAATCTCGCAACGCTCTAAAACTTCTAGTGTGCGTAGCGTAATGTCAGCGAGATTACCTATAGGAGTGGGCAAAAAATACAGCACAAAAAGCCACGCTTTTTAAAAGAGTTACTTCAAATTGTAGCGTTGCTTGAATTTCTCTACTCTCCCTGCAGTGTCAGCGATTTTATCGCTACCGGTATAGAAAGGGTGGCAAAAGCTAGAAATATCAATACGCATTTCAGACTTGGTGCTTAAAACTTCAATTTCTTTCCCACTCGTTACGCAAGTAACTTTGCATGGGATATATTCGGGGTGAATGCCTTTTTTCATCAAGTATCCTTTATTTTTAAATTTAAACTTAAAATTATAGCATAAGTAACAATAGATTAAAACCACTCTAAAGTTAAAATAAAATTTGACTTTGTTAAAAAAATTATGATAGCATAACGAAGCATTACGAAATTCAACGCTTGTGGCATGTGCCACTTATTAGCATCTTTTGATTACACTAATTCTTTAAGAATGCTTTAGCTTTTTGTACTTTTATCTTAATTGAAACAACTAGAAATCTCTTTTTAATTAAAAGGAAATTTAATGAACGAAAACGCGCCTACGCACAAAAGTTCGCACAAGGTTAAAACCCACACGCCAGTGAGCGGTTATCACATTGAAGATTTACGCGCCTACCCTACTGAAAAGCTTTTAGAAATCGCTAACAAGCTCAAAGTGGAAAACCCCCAAGAATTCAAACGACAAGACTTGATGTTTGAAATTTTAAAAACCCAAGTTACGCAAGGCGGATACATTCTTTTTACCGGGATTTTAGAAATCATGCCTGATGGCTATGGCTTTTTAAGAGGGTTTGATGGGAGTTTTTCGGACGGACATAACGACACTTATGTCAGCCCTTCTCAAATCAGGCGTTTTGCTTTAAGGAATGGCGATATTGTTACCGGTCAAGTGCGATCCCCCAAAGACCAGGAAAAATACTACGCCCTTTTAAAAGTGGAGGCTATCAATTACTCGCCTTCAGATGAGATTAGAAACCGCCCCTTATTTGACAATCTAACCCCCCTATTCCCTGATGAACAAATCAAATTAGAATACGAACCCACTAAAGTTACCGGCAGAATGTTGGATTTATTCAGCCCTGTGGGGAAAGGTCAAAGGGCTTTGATCGTTGCGCCACCAAGAACCGGGAAAACAGAGCTGATGAAAGAGCTCGCCCAAGGCATCACTTCTAACCACCCTGAAGTGGAGCTGATCATCCTTTTAGTGGATGAGCGCCCTGAAGAAGTTACGGATATGCAACGAAGCGTTAAGGGTCAAGTTTTTAGCTCCACTTTTGATTTACCCGCTAATAACCACATAAGAATCGCTGAATTAGTCTTAGAAAGGGCTAAAAGGCGAGTGGAAATGGGCAAAGATGTGGTGGTTTTATTGGATTCTATCACCCGTTTAGCCAGAGCGTATAACGCCGTAACACCCTCAAGCGGTAAGGTTTTAAGTGGGGGCGTGGATGCGAACGCCTTGCACAGGCCCAAGCGCTTTTTTGGAGCCGCAAGGAATATTGAAGAAGGCGGGAGCTTGACGATTATCGCTACTGCGTTGATTGAAACGGGATCTAGAATGGATGAGGTGATTTTTGAAGAATTTAAAGGCACCGGGAATAGCGAAATCGTTTTAGCAAGGAATATTGCGGACAGGCGCATTTACCCAGCCTTTGATATTTTAAAATCCGGCACACGAAAAGATAATATCTTACTTGGCAAAGACCGCTTGACTAAAGTGTGGGTTTTAAGGAATGTGATGCAACAAATGGATGATATAGAAGCCTTAAGCTTTGTGTATTCTAAAATGCAACAAACTAAGGATAATGAAGAATACCAATTTGTTGCAG
>NZ_MTWR01000008.1:0-32744 GCF_001998165.1 Helicobacter pylori
ATTAGTTAGATGCTCTTTGCATTCTTTACAAATTTGGCGTTTCTTGTCATTACAAGCTTTGCATAAAGCCTGAAAATCATCAAAAGTCTGTGCGTTTGAATCAGAAACTCTTGAATCATTTTTGCGGCCGTCTTTATGATCCACCTCTATTTGAGTGTTTTCAGAATTGCCACGCACACCGCACATCGCACAACATTGTTGCTTATAGTGGTTTTTAATGTCTTGACGGATACTTTGGTTAAAAACACATTCAGTATTATAGCCATTCAAGCGTATTCTATCAATAGAATTTCCTAGAGTTTGCCCTTTATCAAACTCCAAATTAAATTCTTTAGCTAAAGATGAGTTGTTCCTACACCAACTCCCCCCATTACCTAGCTGCAATCCTTGATATTTTCCTACAAATTCTGTAACGCTTACCCAACGACTCACCCCATTTTTATCAGGTTGTGCAAGTTCCAAAAATAATTCTTTTTTACTTTTACTCATTTTAAAAAACCTCTCTATAACATTTTATAAATTCTAATCAATTTATCTAAAATTAACGATCCTTTGTGATGGTTTTAGCTTTAGCGCCTACAGCCGTAGAACCTGTGGGTAAATCTGAAAGCACCACCGCATTAGCCCCAATCCTCACATCATCACCCACGCAAATCGCACCCAAGACCTTAGCCCCAGCCCCCACTACCACTCGGTTGCCTAAAGTGGGGTGACGCTTGCCCTTAAACTTGCCCGTGCCCCCTAGAGTTACGCCATGATAAATGGTAACATCATCTCCAATCTCTGTGGTCTCGCCAATCACCACGCCCATGCCATGATCGATAAAAAGCCCTCTCCCAATCTTAGCACCAGGGTGGATTTCTATCCCAGTGATAAAGCGCGCTAACTGAGAAAGCGCGCGCGCAATAAAATAAAACCCTTTCTTGTGCAACGCATGTGCTAGGCGGTAACAAAGCAGTGCATGAATGCCCGGATAAAGCAAGAGCACCTCCCACTTATTCCTAGCTGCCGGGTCTTCTTGCAAGACACGCTCCAGGCTATAAGACAGATCTAGCATGACAGAGTCTCCGGTTAAAATATATTTGGATCAACATGACTTAAGCAGATTTTTCTCATCCATTCCAATAAAATTTGATGCAAATTTTTCTTGCCATTATACCTAAACTCACACTCCTTTTAATGGAGTAAAATTAATAGAGTAAAACGCTCTCTCTTTTAATTCTTTTAAATTCTCTTAAACAACCCTTTAAAAAAGGTTTAAAGAACCCACTAATCCACATTGATTTGGTATTTATTTGGGATAAAACTATTTTAAACGAAAAAATAAAAAGCAGATTGAAAAAAATTACTTAGTGGTGCCGAAGGTCGGACTCGAACCGACACGGGATTGCTCCCACCAGATTTTGAGTCTAGCGTGTCTACCAATTCCACCACTTCGGCGTGTATAAAGCAAAGGGTGAGATTATACCCACTTATTCCTTAAAGAAACTTAATGGTGCACTGGGCGAGACTCGAACTCGCACGAGATTGCTCCCACCACCCCCTCAAGATGGCGTGTCTACCAATTCCACCACCAGTGCTAAAAATTTAAAACAGATATTATAGCTAAATCATGCTTTTTAAGCAATAATTTAGCCCATCAAAACCCTTAACTTAAGAATGGGTTACTATAAATAGCGATAATAGCAAACACTAGAGTATAAATCACTTGCGCTTCAATCATCGCCATGGCCACGAACATGGTGGTGAGCAATTTACCGCCCACTCCTGGGTTTCTCGCTGTGCCTGTAATGGTCGCTGCGGCCGCATTCCCCATGCCGATCGCCCCACCAAAAGCAGCAATCCCTAAACCGATCATTGCCCCTAAGATAGAATAAGATTTAATCATATCCATCCCACCCATTCCACCATCATGAGCGAAAGCAACGCCCGCTAAAGCCAGAAAAAATAACGCTAAAAATTTCATTTTCGCACTCCGTTTCAAAAATTAGGCTTGATTTTCATTTCGAATCGTTCCTCTACTTTCAAAAATACAAGCAAGAATTTATTTTAATACAAACTAGCTTAAAATCTCTTTTAAAATAATAAATTTTTATTAAATTATTAGAAATAAGGAAGTTTTTAAAAAACAAATTTGCTTTAAGCAATAAGTTATCCTTAAAAACTTAAAACAATCCATTAGTAGTATAATGATGTGGTCAATAAATTAGATACAACAAAGGATCACAATGCCAAAAGATAACAATAAAGAACTCACTCTACTTGAAAGGGTTTTGGGTAGCAGAATAGAAGTTCTGCCGACTTTGCCAAGAAAACAAACACTTGATAGCAATTATCAACGCATGATTTTAATTAAATCAAATGAGCTATACGATAAGCTAGGTCATATCATCAATCATGGCCTTAGCTCTTTGCCTATTTTTACAACAAGTGTTCCTTTAGATAAATTAGTGTTATATAAAGATGGAAAGGTTTCATCTATGTTAAAAGGTGTCAAAGGGTTTGGGGGCCATGAAGGTTTTGAGATAGTAGGTGCTATTGAGCTAACTACAGGGATTATGAACCATATTGCCCCTATTCTTAATTATAAACTAGCAGAAATCTATTATGAAGCATATGCCGAAACTAATCGTCTTTTTGACGAAAACCAAAGGCTACTCACACAACAAAACATCTTTGTTGCCCAACAAGTTAATGCCTTAAAAGCTAAAACTAAATTTCTCCAAGAAGTTTATAAGGATATTTCTCAAATTTCTAAAAGTGATATTTGGAGACAATCAACATGCACAAATTTACAAAGAATACACATTGAATTAAATGAAATTTTTTATAATTTTATATCCCAAATAAATCAAGGGCTAATATTAAAGAACTTTAATGATGTAAGTGGTAACCACATTTGTGCAAGATACGCTCTTTCTCATTATATTTTTGCGTTGGTTTTAGAATATGTTGCTGCAGGACTCATTGATAATGAGAGCATGAAATTTTTAAAAGCCAAAGTTGAAGAAGCTTTTGATAGTTTTAACAAAACAACAAGTGATTTGGAAAGAGAATTAAATTTTATCCAAAATAGCAATTTTCAAACACAAAAATATATTAGGTTAAACAACGAAAATGCAGATATAGAATATATCAAAAGTAATATTTTAAGCTATTTTAATATAAAAAGGGATAGAGAAGCTCTTTTTAATTTAATTGAAGCCCCTAAACAATACCTTCAAAATATTGTTATCACCCACGAAGAGGAATAAAAAAGAGTGTATATATTTTAGCCAAGTCCTATGTATTAGATTGGTTTTACATAGGACTATGGATAATTTAAGAGATGGATTAAGCCAAATCCAAGGCGATTTTACCCTTATTGAAACTAATCACCCTACACCGAATACTATCGCCTTCTTTTAAAACCACTTGACACCTGTCCATGTTTTGTTTTCTTAACAAGCCTTCGCCCCCCTTAGGCAAGCTTAAAAACGCCCCAAAATCCACGATTCTCTTCACTTGAGCTTCTAGCACCTCATCAATAGCGTATTGCTCCAATTCTTGATCTAAAGAATGCAAGTAGTTTAAAATAAATTCCTTAGTCTTTAAAACGCGCTCTTTATTCCCCATGATTTTCACTTCACCGCTCGGTTTATTCAAATCAATTTTAACCTCAAACTTTTCCACTATCTCTCTAATCACACGCCCCCCTTGACCGATAATTTCTACAATTTTATCGGGCGCAACATTAAAAATTTCAGTCGTGGGCAAGTTAGAAAAATTGATCACGATCTTTTCTTTCGCTTCATGCATGATTTTTAAAATATGTTTCCGTGCTCTTTTAGCTTGGAGTAAGGCTTGGTATAAAACTTCTAATCTAATACCACTCATTTTGGTATCCATTTGCATAGCCGTAATACCTTCTAAATTCCCGGCAATCTTAAAATCCATATCGCCTTCTGCGTCTTCTAATCCGCTAATATCGCTTAAAATGGCGTGATCTTGCCCTTCGCTCACCATGCCCATAGCCACCCCAGCGACTAAATCGTAAATTTCCACACCGCTTGCATAAAGGGCTAAAGACCCTGCACACACGCTCGCCATTGAGCTTGAACCATTGCTTTCTAAAATCTCAGAAACCAATCGTATCACCTGCTCTTTATTTTTAATACTCGTTTCTAAGGCTCTTTTAGCCAAATTCCCATGCCCTAATTCGCGCCTTGAAGTCGCGCCAATAGAACTCGCTTCGCCCACGCAAAAAGGAGGGAAATTATAATGGAACATGAAGCGTTCTTTGATAGGGGTTTTATGCTCCAAACTCTCATGGGTTTGAGCGTCATTATCCGTGCCTAAAACCCCTACCACTAAGCTTTGAGTTTGCCCCCTAGTGAATAAAATGGAGCTATGCGCCATAGGGAGCAAATCGCTCTCTATCAAAATGGGTCGCACTTCTTCTAGCGCGCGCTTATCCGGACGGATTTTATCTTGAATAATCATGCGCCTTATCTCAGTTTTTTTCACTTTTTCTAAAGACCATTCAATTTCTTCTAAACTGAATTCTGAGTGGGCTTCGCTGATTTTTTTAGCAATTTCATTGAAAACATTTTCTCGCTCGCTCAAAGCAGAACTTTCAATGCCTTTGATGATTTCATCAAAATACTGATTTGTTAATAAATCTAACAGCCTTTCATTAAAAATTATTCCTTGGCTTTCTTTAAAAAGCAGCTCGTTTTGGTGAGGCGTGAAAACATCTTCATAAAGCGTGCAAGTTTCTTTCAAACTTTTTTGAGCCAATTCTAAAGCTTTTAACATTAAAGGCTCTTCTAAAGCGTTTAATTGTTGCCCCAAAGAGCGCATTTCTATCATGTTCAAACTCTCTTTTGTGCCGGACACGAACAAATCCAAACTGGATTGATTCAAAAGGCTTGTGTTAGGGTTAATGATAAATTCGTTATCCACCCTAGCGATCCTGCAAGCGCTCACGCTTTTAATGGGAGCGATATGGGCCAAAAAGAGAGCGGCTGAAACGGCGTTTAAAGCAGAAACTTGCAAATCGTTTTCAATATCATGGCTTAAAACCATTAAAGTGATTTGCGTAGGGTAGCGGTAATCTTTAGGGAATAAAGGGCGTAAGGTCCTATCTATAAGCCTAGAGGTTAAGATTTCAAAATCTTGTACTCTGCCTTCTCTTTTAACAAAACCGCCTGGGATCTTTCCGGCTGCATAAGATTTTTCTAAAAACTGCACCACTAAAGGCAGAAAATCTTCACTCACAGGCTCTCTTTCCACACACACGCTCGCTAAAATGATGGTTTTTCCTAAGCGATACATTAGAGAGCTAGTGGCTTGTTTGGCCACTTGTTTGAGAGCGAACTCTTCGGTTTTGTTACTGGAATTGATGGTGATAAAATCCATATTTAATGTTCCTTTTTTAAATTAGGCACGTTGTTAGCGCCCAAGTATTTTTCAATTTCTTCATTGCTTAATCGCTTGAGTTCTTTATAATGGTGTTCCACAGAGACAAAACATTCAGGGCGGTACACGCTAATCACCCCATCGCACAAACTTTCTAAGCCTTGAGCGACATTTTGTGCGAGAATGGGGGTTAAAATATAAATGTCTTGGCATTCTTTTTTCAAGCAAGTTTGCACGCCTAACCCTGCTCTAAACCCGGTTTCAATCCCCCTATCTACGATAAAAATATTTTTATCTTTTAAGCTTTTGATCGCATTGCCTTTGCGATACTGATAAATGTGAGACAAAATGTCTTCTTCATAAGCTCGCTTGGCTTCCCCATAAACATAGTCTAAAGTGATGTCAAAGGAATTGATCAAACTTTCATTCATCACAATATCCATGCTTTCACTCACTAAAGCGATTTCACACTTTGAGTTTAAAGGGGCTAAGATAGGTTCTAAAAAAAGTATATCATAAGTCGCCCCAAATTTTTGCGCTAAAGCGTTAGCTAAATACAAGGCGTTAAAACTCAAAGCGAGCATGATGGAATCTTTTAAATCAATATGGCGCGTGTGGATTTCATTAATCAATTTGTTCAGAGCGTCTTCTTCATTGATAAAACGCATGCTCTCTATATCGGTGATATGGCTAAAATCCGTATTCAAATGCATTCCTTTTTTTACTTACGCTGTAAAGAGCGGTAAGTTACATTGGTTTTAGTGATCGGTGAAAAGTCTAATTCTAGCTTAACATAGTTATTTTCAAACACTCTTATAGGCTGGTTGGGATCGCCAGTGAGAATAGGGCGTCGTTGGTTGACGAATTGAAAGCCAATCCCAAAACAACGGATTTTTTTATAAATCCCCACATTCCAATTTAAAACCACGTTATTTCTAATATCATAACCCACATCCGCGCTCATGGAAAAATAGCCAAAGTCGTTGCTAAAACCCGCCTTTAAATAATCCGCAGGATTTTCTACAATGCTATTAATCCCACTGCTAAAATTGTTTCTTAAAAAATAAGAGAGGTTAAAGCTTAAAAATTTGCGTTGGTAATTGGCGTTCACAGAGATTTCTTCTAAGCGGTTTTGATAAAACGAATAAAAGACATTCCCAAAGATGTTCAATCCCGTTAAGGGCGAAAACCCGATCTTGCTTTCTAGGGGCATTTTAAAGGGCGAAACTTTATCGTCAAGATTGATGAGTTGCGATATTTTAAAATACAACAACTCTTGCCCCCCTAAGCCATAAAGGTATTGCGTTAGGGTTAAATCCACCGTCTTGTTGCTCGCATTGATGGGTAAAATACTGCTAGGATTCCACACAGAGTCATACAAACGCCCTTGATAATCATAATCTCTCAATAAAGGCGAAGTGTAGCTGTTTAAAGCTTGTGCACTTAAAGCATACATGTTTTGAGAAAACAAGCCGTTTTTAAAGGTGTAATAAGGGATGTTGAAAATCGCTTCTAGTTGGATCGTGTGGAAAAGTTTGTTGTATTCTCTGGCTAAATCCGTATTGACATACATGGAAAAATTTGAAGACACAAAGTTCCCAAATTCCCTTGATTCATTAGGGATCGTAGGCACGAAGGAATTTTTAGATTGCATTAAAGCCACATTAGATAGTTGGAGATCGTTCCAAAGCCCTAAAGACAAATACTTTTTAAACAAAGAAAATTGCAAGCCCACCGGCACATTCAAAGCGTTTTGCACATAGCCATAGCCGATCTCTCTTGCGGTGTTTCTAAACTGATAATCCACCGAATACAATAAATTTCTAAAATACAAAGAATTTAAATATTTATGGTATTGCAAATTAGGGACAGATTGGAAGGTGCGGTTATTGTTGATTTTATTCAGGTTTAAAAAATACTTGATATTCAAGCCGTAATAATTGTTTTCTGTTTGCAAATAATAATTCGCCCTAGACATGTGCGTGGCGTCTGTGATGCGCTTATTAACCTTTTCAAAACGCACATAGTCCAAATCGTTCATGTATAAAAAGTCAATGTAATGCCCGTTGTCAATATTAGACTTAAGATGGAAGTATTTTTGTAAAGTGTCCCTACTAGAGCTTAAAAATTCAAAACCGTAGATATTTTGATTCCTCAAATCGTAGCGTTTGACGTATTGGGTGTAATTCCTAAAATAGCGCGCATTGAATAAAAACCTGTCGTCTTTAGAGTTGATGTAGCGCGCTTCAAAATTCAAGCCAAAACCCCTTTTATAGCGGATTTGTGGGGTAAAGGTCATATCCCATGAGTTTTTGGGGGCTAAATAAAAGGGTTGCAAATAAATAAAGCCGTCTAAATTGGAAGTGCCAAACTCAGGGTATAAAAACCCGGTAGTTCTTTTATTGCTCGTGGACATGAAAATATAGGGCAAATACAATACAGGAATATCACCGACATAGATCTTAGGATTCCACATAGACAAATGCGATTTTTGCATGTTGAATGAGCCTGAAGTCGCATTGACATGCCAAATGGGGTTATCAATGCTGCACCCTGAAGCGCTCATGTTTTTAACCTTATATTTTTGATCCTTCCCGCTAGCAATATCCGCGCTCACCCAAATCCCGCTCACGCTGTCTTGGACATAAAAGGGGAAAATGATTTCATATTTTTCATTCAAACTCAATTTCACATAATCGGTTTTAACGAGCAAACCCTCGCCCCTATAAACCTTGATATTCCCCTCTAATAACGCTTCTTTGGTTTTAGTGTCATAACGCACCTTGTCCGCTAGAATATACACGTCATAATTCAATAAGATCGCATTCCCTGAGGCGGTTATCACATTGTCTTTAGCGCTCACTTTATCCGCAAGGATTTCAAAAATCTTATGGTTTTGTTTGTCAAATCGTTGCATAGCGATTTCTTTAGCCTCTAATGCACCCAACAAAAAAAAGACCGCCAAATACAACCAATAAATCATGATTAAAACAACACCAAAAGACTTTTGCTTTTTTCTTCATGCCATGCCCTATGATAGGGGTTTTTAAACACTACAAACCATAAAAAGGGGCATAGAAAAACCACGATCTTTAACCCTAAACGCTTCAATAAAATAGCCCTACTGGGGCAATCTGCTAAATAAATATCAATAATCTTAATCCTAAAAACCAGTTTAGCCAAACTCATCTTGCACAAACACACAAAAAAGATCTCATAAACGCCATACAAGATAATAAAACTAAACGCCACAAACGCGCTGTGATAAATGGGGTTAGTCAGCCAATATAAAGAATGCAAAAAATCGCATGCGTCTAAAAGATCGCTCAATAAAAACGCTACCAACAAACCATCAATTAAAAACGCTAAGATGCGCCAATACAAGGGGCATAAACGCATTTTTTCACGCATAAGGAGTGTTTCTATGATTTCAGTTTCTTCTTTTTCTAAATTTGGAGAGCGCATTCAAAAACAAACAAGACAAACTCTTTGGTTTGTCTTAAACTTTAACCTTCAAGAATATTCTTTCAAATCCAACACCTTAAAACCAATATCCTTGCGATAAAACATGCCTTCAAAATGCACCTTTTGAGCGATTTCATAAGCATGGTTTCTGGCTTCTAATAAGGATTTTCCTCTGCCAATGGCAAAGATCACCCTCCCCCCACTGCTTTCAAACACGCCATTATCCTGCTCCACTTCCCCCAAAATCAAATGACCCTTTTTTTCATCAACCGGATCAATATAAAGGGTTTGCTTGGGCGAAGAGCTAGTGGGGTAATTCCTAGAAACAAGCGCCACACTCATCACAAATTCTTTAGAAAACACCAATTCAAGAGAATGTAATTCCCCTTTGGCTGTGGCCAAACACAAATCTAAAAGCGAGCTTTCTAAAAGGGGTAAAATCGTCTGGCATTCAATATCTTTAAAACGCACGCTAAAATCCAATAAATACGGCTCTAAAACGCCCTTTTCTTCTATGACCACAATTTCAGCGAGTAAAACCCCTTTAAAAGGCGTGTTGTCAGCCTGAAGTTTCTCTAAAGTGGGTTTAAAGATATGATTTTTTATTTTCTCTTCTAATTCATTAGAGAAAAAGTTTGCAGGAGCGATGGCCCCCATACCCCCTGTATTGACCCCATTATCCCCCTCTAATAAGCGTTTGTAGTTTTGGCAAAAGGGCAACAAGATAAAATCATCATTGGCTATGAGCGCTGTAACTGAAAGCTCAAACCCCTCTAAAAAAGGCTCTATGATCACAGGCTCATTGCTTTGTTTGAAAGCATCTTCAAGGATTTTTATCGCTTCTTCTTCTTGATGGACAATGCTTGTGTTTTTATTCAACGCTTTAATCACTAAGGGGAAAGAAGCGTTTTGAATGTAACTCAAAGCTTCTTTTAAATCGTTTGTTTCAAAGTAAGACGCGCTTTTGATACCGCATTCTTTAACAAAAGCTTTCATATAGCTTTTAGAAGCCTCTAACTTAGCCGCTTCTTTAGAAGCCCCAAACACTAAAATACCCGCTTTTTCTAGCATCTCTGTAAGCCCTAAAACCAAAAGCTCTTCTTCTGAAATGATGGCTAAATGGATCTGTTTTTTCAGGGCTAATTCCACGATATGCTCGTAATGTTCGCATTCCAGATTTTCGCCTAAATCTTGAGTGCCACCATTACCCAAACAAAAATACAAAGCATTCACTCGCTCATCTTGCTGAAGCCTTTGAGCCAAAGCATACTCTCGCCCCTTATTCCCCACAATTAAAACATTATAGTTATTGTTATCTTTCATGTCTTTCCTAAAATGTGGTTGTTTTTAAACCCAGATGACCGCTACTTTTACATGCGCATAAGTTCAACAAACCTACACTATTAAGGCTAGGAGGATCTTCTTAGGGGCAGATTTAAAAAATGCCATCACACAAAAACCACTACCTTAGCCTAACTTATTTTTTCAACGAACTTGCCATCAAATAAGAAACGCAAATCACCCAGGCGATGCTGACAATTATACTTAAATTTTAAAGAAATTCCATGCAAAAATATTCAAGCGATCCGTGATAGTTTTGATTGGCGTTTAGGCGCTTTAAGAGAAACTGACTGATTTATTTCAACCTTTCTTTATACGCTACCTCCAAACTGCTATACCCTTTTTTTAATTCCCCCACATCCCCAAAAGCCACTACTTTGGCTTCTTTTAAAAAAATCGCGCTGTCTAAATACTTTTCCACATCCACCACCAAATGCGTAGAGACTAACAAGCTTGCGTTTTGGCTAAATTCCTTAGCGATGAGTTCAAAAATCTCTTCTCTAGCGATAGGGTCAATCCCAGCCACCGGCTCATCAAAAAGATATAAAGAAGCGTTTCGTGATAGGGTTAAAATCAGCTGTAATTTTTCCCTCATGCCTTTTGAAAGGGCTTTGAACTCTCTTTTTAAAGGCACGCTGAAGCGTTTTAGTAAATTTAGGGCTTTTGATTCATCAAAATCGCTGAAAAAATCCTTGTAAAAAGCGATCGCTTTTAAAGGCGTTAATTTAGGATCTAAAAAATCGCCATCGCTTAAAAACGCCACGCTTTTTTTAGTCTCTATACCGATCTTTTGGTTTAAAATTCTCACTTCCCCTTGATAGTTCAAATTCAATCCGGCTAAAATCTTTAACAGAGTGGTTTTACCCGCCCCATTAGGGCCTAAAAGCCCTATAAATTGCTGTTTGGGTAGTTTCAAACTGATATTGTCTAACGCTTTTAAACTCCCATAAGTTTTAGTCAAATTCTCTATTTCTACTAGCATTTTAATTCCCCGAATTTGCGCACTCTTTTGTAAAAATCGCTAATGATATTTTCTAAATCTTTAGGGGTGAAATCAGGCCATAAAATCGGCGTGAAAAACAATTCCGCATAGCTGGACTGCCACAATAAAAAATTGGACAGGCGCATTTCCCCCCCTGTCCGTAACAACAAATCCACTTCCGGCAAATCATGCGTGTCTAAACGATGAGAGATTTCATTTTCTAAGCTTTCTAAAGGGTCTATATTGTTAGGCGGGTTTTCTAGCAAGCTTTTAAACGCCCTTGCAAGCTCGTTTTTAGATCCGTAATTAAGGGCTAAAACTTGCGTAAAATCCTTAAAATGCTTGGTATCACTTTCAAGCCGCAAAATCGTGTCCCTTAGTTCTTTAGAAAAGCCCTCTAAATCCCCTATTGCCCTGAAGCGTATGTTATTGTTTAAATAAGTGGATCGCTCATCTTTAAGGTATTTTTTAAGCATTTTCATTAAAAAATCCACTTCACTTTTAGGGCGTTTCCAATTTTCCGTAGAAAAAGCGTATAAAGTCAAGCATTCTAACTTATGATTAGCGCACCAGATCGTAATGTCTTTTAGGGTTTTTACACCTTTTTTATGCCCATAAGCCCTAGCTTTATTCTTTAATTTAGCCCACCTACCATTACCATCCATAATAATGGCAAGATGTTTGAGAGTGTTATCCAATGCCTTTACCCTTTAAAGAAATTCTTTAATTATACACCATTTAAAGCGTGCAAGCATCCACTAAATAAGCGATATGCTGCCAAGCGAATTGGGTTTTTTCACTCAAACCAATTTCACAAGTGCTGGAAGTGGAAAAGCCTCTTTTAAGATCATAGGATTGGTAAAATTCTTGAAAGCCGTTTAAAGCGCTCTCGTTTAGTTCAGGGGTGAAAAAGCCCTTATTCCCCGCAAAGCCGCAACAACCCGTCTCTTTATGGATAACAATCTCGCCCAAAGTGCATTTTTTAGCCAAATTGAATAACAACTCTTCTTTATTTTCTAGCTTTAAAGCGCACATCGTGTATAACCCTATGTCTTCGTTAATGGGGTTGAATTTTAATTTTGGGCTTAGAACTTCTTCAATATAGACGCTCAAATCATAGACTTTCAGATCTTTATAAGCTTTCATTTGCTTGATAAAATGCGTCGAACATGCGCTATGGTCTAAAACAATCGGTATCTTGCCGTTATCGCTTAATTGTAAAAAAATCGCATGGTTTTTTTCATTGTTTTGTTTGGTTAAGGCGGTGTAATTGATAAAGGCTTTCCCGCAACAAAGCGCGTTTAATCCGTTAGGATACACCACAGAAACCTTGGCTTTTTGGCATAAGGATTCAAACACTTCTTGAATGCATCTTTTATCCGCCATTTTGGTTGATGGAGCAAACGAGCGGTTGATGCAGGTGCTGAAATAAATGACTTTTTCTTCGCTCTTAAGCGTTTTATTTTCTAAAGGATAGGCGTTGTTTTTGGGCATGTAATGAAAGGCTTTAGGGAAAGGCTTGATGAACTTTTTAATCCCTTTAGTTAGGCTCACTAAGTTGTGAGGGCCTATGAGTTTTTGAATCACGAAAGCGCTTTTTAAAGAAAAACGAGCCATGCTTGTGGTTATTTGCATGTTATTTAAGATCTTTGAAGCGATCTTTTCGCCTTTAGGGTTCTTTTGATAATGATTTAAGGCGATGCTCCCGGTATCAATTTTTAAAGGGCATAGGGTGGAGCACATATGGCACACCGCGCAAGTGGCGTGGGCTAAGTATTCAGACTCTTTTAAAAGCTCATCTAATAAAACTTGATCTTCATCATGACCATGACTCACCCTTTCTTTCAAACGCTCTACCTCTCTGTGGATAACGATTCGTTGTCGTGGCGTTAAAGATAAATCTTTGCTAGGGCAAATCCTTTCACAAAACCCGCATTCCATGCACATGTCCAAATGCTCTTCAATAGGGTAAATGCTCTTTAAATTTTTAGTGTGGATTTCTTTATCATTTGTGATGATCACATCAGGGTTTAAAAGGCCATTAGGATCAAACAATTCTTTGATTTGTTTGTGGATCTTATAGGCTTTTTCTCCCCACTCCATTTCCACAAAAGGGGCTACCATCCTGCCTGTGCCATGTTCGGCTTTAATAGAGCCAGAGCTTTTGCTCACCATTAAAAACATCTCATAAGCTAGATTTTCAAACGCTTTTCTTTCAGCTTCATTTTCTAAAATCGGCGTAACGACAAAGTGCAAATTCCCGCTTAACGCATGCCCAAAAATAATGCTGTTATCCTTAAAGCCATGTTTTTTTAAAAGCCCTTCAATCGCTTTTGCCCCCTCTACAAAATCCTCTTGACTGAAGCACACGTCTTCAATGATCACAGAACTTTGGCTTTTTCTTTTTGACGCTGCGATAGGGAAAATGCCTTTTCTGATCTTCCACCACGATTGATAAACATTAGGATCACTGCTGATTTGAGAATCTAAAACGACCGGTATCGCATTCAAGGCGTTTAAAATCGTTTGCATGTTGTTTTCTAAAATCAAAGGATCATCGCTTTCGCTTTGAATGAGTAAGCATGCGTTAGGCTCTTTGACTTCTAAAACCACGCTAGGCATGCCCTCTAAGCCTTTCACGCTTTTTAAGCACGCATAATCCATAAGCTCTGCTGAAGAAATCATTTCGGGTTGTTTGGCTTTTAAGGCGGCTAAAATTTGAGCGGCTTTGGCGCATCGCTCTAAATTTTCATAAAACAATAACGCGCAAGTTTTATAAGCGTAGTCTTTCACGCATTCTAATCCCACGCTTGAAATAAAGCCTAAAGTCCCCTCAGAGCCTATGAATAAATGGCTGATGATTTCAATAGGATCTTCAAAATCAATGAGAGCGTTTAAGCTGTAGCCGGTAGTGTTTTTGATCTCGTATTTTTTCTTAATGAGAGCATGCAATTCTTTATCTTCTAGAATCTCTTTTCTTAAGTTTAAAACCCCTTCAATCAAATCTTTGTGTGCGTTTTTGAAATCCTCAACGCTCTCTTGATTGGCCGTGTCTAAAAGAGTGCTGTCAGCCAAAATCACTCTTAAGGATTTTAGGGTTTTGTAGCTGTTTTGCTCCACCCCGCAACACATCCCGCTAGCGTTATTAGCGACAATCCCCCCTATCATAGCGGTGTTTATCGTAGAGGGATCCGGGCCTATTTTTTTATGGTAAGGTTTCAATAAAGCGTTCGCATGGCTTCCTATGACTCCGCATGAGAGCTGAATGCTTTGAGCGTTGTCTAAAATTTGAGCGTCTTTGAAAAAATGCGTAACCATAACTAGCACCCCATCGCAACTCGCCTGCCCTGATAAGGAACTCCCAGCCGCTCTAAAAGTCAATGAAACGCCATGCTTTTTGGCTAAAACACAAAGCTTTTGGACTTCTTCTTCATCCTTCACCCAAGCGACTATTTTAGGGATATAACGATAACATGACGCATCAATGCCATAAGCCAAACGGCGTAAATAATCCTTAAAGATCCGCTCGTTTAAAAACCCGCTCGCTTCAGTAAAAAAAGCATGATAATTTTCTTCCACACGCACTCCTTAAACATTCCTATTTATCAAATCATTGTAACATAACCTTACTTTAAAAATTAAGGATAAACATGCTTGAAGATTATGCAATCAGTTTAGAAGAAGTCAATTTCAATGATTTTATTGTCGTAGATGTGCGCGAATTGGACGAATATGAAGAACTGCATTTGCCTAACGCTACGCTCATTAGCGTCAATGACCAAGAAAAGCTCGCTGATTTTTTATCTAAGCACAAAGATCAAAAAGTGTTGCTCCATTGCAGGGCTGGCCGCAGGGCTTTAGATGCGGCTAAAAGCATGCATGAATTAGGCTATACGCCCTATTATTTAGAGGGCAATGTCTATGATTTTGAAAAATACGGCTTTAGAATGGTCTATGATGACACTTGCGCTAAAAAAAACTAGGCATGAGGGAGATTGTATGGGTGCATTCTCAAAGAATCGCCCCTTATAAGACTCTCATTTTAAACGAATTGCACTACTATCCTTTAGAATTGGATTTAACCCCTTTTAACGCCCTGATTTTCACTTCTAAAAATGCGGTGTTTTCCTTGCTAGAAACCCTAAAAAACAGCCCCAAACTCAAAATTTTACAAAACATTCCTGCTTACGCCTTGAGCGAACCTACCGCAAAAACTTTACAAAATCACCATTTTAAAGTCGCCTTTATAGGGAAAAAAGCCCATGGCAAGGAGTTCGCTAAAGAAATCTTTCCCTTATTGGAAAAAAAAAGCGTTCTGTATCTCAGGGCAAAAGAGATTGCCTCTTCTTTAGACACCATTCTTTTAGAGCATGGCATCAATTTCCAACAAGCCGTTGTTTATGAAAACAAGCTCAAACATTTGACTTTAAGCGAACAAAACGCCCTAAAACCCAAAGAAAAGAGCGTTCTCATTTTCACCGCCATAAGCCATGCAAAAGCCTTTTTGCACTATTTTGAATTTTTAGAAAATTACACCGCTATCAGCATTGGCAACACGACCGCTCATTATTTACAAGAGCGAGGCATTCAAAGCTATATTGCCCAAAAGCCTTCCTTAGAAGCGTGTTTAGAACTGGCTTTAAGTTTGAGAATTAAGGAATGTTAAAAACACCTCATTATAATGCTCTCAGTTATTTTTTAAAGGATGATGCATGAATCTTGTCTTTTTATGGGCCGCTTTAGGGGGGGCTATAGGGAGTTCGCTAAGGTATTTTGTGGGCAAAATAATGCCTAGTAAATTTTTAATGTTTGAAAGTTTCCCTTTAGGGACTTTTAGCGTGAATCTCATAGGGTGTTTTGTCATCGGCTTTATGGGGCATTTGGCTGTTAAAAAAGTTTTTGGCGATGATTTTGGGATTTTCTTTATCACTGGGGTTTTAGGGGGTTTTACGACCTTTTCTTCTTACGGGCTAGACACTTTAAAACTCTTGCAAAAATCCCAATACCTTGAAGCCGTTTCTTATGTCTTAGGCACGAACCTTTTAGGGCTTATTGGGGTGGCTATTGGGTGGTTTTTGGCTAAAAATCTTATAGGTGTTAATTAAAAAACGCTTTTTGGCGTTTTATTAACGCTTGATTGAAGCAGAGCCTACAATCACAACAGCCACAAAGCCATTTCATCGGCCATGAAAAAATCGCTCGCTACCAAGCGGTTATTTTTAATGAAAGCCTTATTTTCTTCAATCAAAAACTTTACTTTATTTTTATCTAAGAAACTAAGCTCAACCCCCAGCACGCACCTCAAGCCCAAAAACAGCTTTTCTAAGCGCTTGTCTTGTTTATTAAGCGTCTCAACTTGGCGTTTTAGGGGGTCTTTAATGTAGTTTTCTATGAGTTTTTTTGCAAAAAAGCGCTCATTCGCCACGCAGCCCACAGCCCCAGCCCCACACCCTAAATAATCTTTAGCCCCCCAGTAAGCTAAGTTGTGTTTGACTTGATAATTTCTAGCGTAATTAGACACTTCGTATTGCTTAAAAGAAAAGCCCTCTAAAGCCTCTTTTATCACATTGTCAAAATTGGTGCATGAGGGTTTTTTGGCGTTTTTTTCTAAATTCGTGTTTTTTTCAATACTCAAAGCGTAAGCGCTCAAGTGGTTGATAGGGAGTTCTTTAGCGAGTTTTAGTTCTTCTTTTAAAGAGTTTTCATTATCCAATGGGGTGTTATAAATCAAATCAATGCTGACATTTTCAATCCCGCTTTTTAAAATGGTTTCTATCACGGGAGCGATATTTTTGGAATGTTGGCGCTCTAAAAACAATAATTTATCTTCCCTAAAACTTTGCACCCCTAAACTCAAGCGGTTGATCCCTAAATCTTTTAAGCCTTGACACCAAGCTTTAGAAATCAATTCAGGGTTAGCTTCAGTGGTGATCTCACAATCCAAGCTCAAGTTTGCATGGTGATGAATGCTTTCAAAAATCCTTTCAAAAGCCTTCACGCTCAAAGTGTTAGGCGTGCCGCCGCCAATAAAAATACTTTCAATTGGTTCGTCAGTTTGGCTTAAGGCATGCTTTAAATCCAGGCATAACGCTTGAGTGTATTCTTCTTTTAGCCCATGCTTGTTTTCATAGGAATTGAAAGCGCAATAACCGCATTTATTTTCACAAAAGGGGATATGAATGTATAATATCATATTTATTTCTCTCATTTTCACTTCATTTTAAGCAAAACTTAAACTTGTAATTGTATCATTTTAGGATCATTTTGATAAGTAAGGAGACGACTATGAAAAAGGTTATTGTGGCTTTAGGCGTTTTGGCGTTCGCAAACGCTTTAATGGCAACCGATGTTAAAGCCCTTGCAAAAGGTTGTGCCGCTTGCCATGGGGTTAAATTTGAAAAGAAAGCTTTAGGTAAAAGCAAAATCGTCAACATGATGAGTGAAGCGGAAATTGAAAAAGATCTTATGGATTTTAAAAGCGGTGCTAATAAGAATCCTGTCATGGCCGCCCAGGCTAAAAAATTAAGCGATGAAGACATCAAAGCTTTAGCCAAATACATCCCCACTCTCAAATAAACCCTCTTAATTTTAATAGCGTTATTTGGGCGCTATTAAAATGAGTTTCAAACCCTTTTTTCTTAATTTTTGATTTTAATGGCATTCTTAACCCTACTTAAAGCCAGCATACACTATAATACCATCTTAATCAAACAAGAAAGAGCTAAAATAAAGACCTATGCTACATAAAAAATATCGTCCTAACGTTGCGGCCATTATCATGTCGCCAGACTACCCTAATACATGCGAAGTTTTTATCGCTGAGCGCATAGATATTGAAGGGGCGTGGCAGTTCCCCCAAGGAGGCATTGATGAGGGCGAGACCCCTTTAGAGGCGCTTTATAGGGAATTACTAGAAGAAATTGGCACGAATGAAATAGAGATTTTAGCGCAATACCCCAGATGGATCGCCTATGATTTCCCAAGCAATATGGAGCATAAATTCTATTCATTTGATGGGCAAAAACAACGCTATTTTTTAGTGCGCCTAAAGCATGCGAACAACATTGATTTGAACAAACACACGCCAGAATTTAGAGCTTATCGATTCATCCATCTTAAGGACTTGCTTAAAAAAATCGTTCCCTTTAAGCGTCAAGTGTACCGCCAAGTCATCGCTTATTTCAAAAGAGAGGGGTATTTATAGGGTGTTAATCGTTCAAAAATACGGCGGCACGAGCATGGGCAGCATAGAAAGGATCCACAATGTCGCCCAAAGGGTTTTAGAAAGCGTTAAATTAGGGCATCAAGTCGTGGTGGTGGTTTCAGCGATGAGCGGCGAAACCGACAGACTTTTAGAATTTGGCAAGAATTTTAGCCATAACCCTAACAAGCGGGAAATGGATAGGATTGTCAGTGCGGGGGAATGGATTTCAAGCGCGGCTTTGAGCATGGCGTTAGAGAGGTATGGGCATAGAGCCATTTCCTTGAGCGGGAAAGAAGCGGGCATTTTAACCAGTTCGCATTTTCAAAACGCCGTGATCCAATCCATTGACACTAAACGCATCACAGGGCTTTTAGAAAAAAACTACATTGTAGTGATCGCTGGGTTTCAAGGCGCTGACATTCAAGGCGAAACAACGACTTTAGGGCGTGGGGGGAGCGATTTGAGCGCGGTCGCTTTGGCCGGGGCTTTAAAAGCGCATTTGTGCGAAATCTATACGGATGTGGATGGCGTTTATACCACCGATCCGCGCATTGAAGAAAAGGCTCAAAAAATCGCGCAAATCAGCTATGATGAAATGCTTGAACTGGCTTCTATGGGGGCTAAAGTATTGTTAAACCGCTCGGTAGAATTAGCTAAAAAACTCAGCGTGAAGTTAGTGACTCGCAATTCGTTTAACCATAGCGAAGGCACGCTCATTGTGGCTGAAAAAGACTTTAAAGGAGAACGCATGGAAACCCCTATAGTGAGTGGGATCGCATTGGATAAGAATCAGGCTCGTGTGAGCATGGAGGGCGTGGAAGACAGACCTGGCATTGCCGCTGAAATCTTTGGCGCTTTAGCGGAGTATCGCATTAATGTGGATATGATCGTCCAAACGATCGGCAGAGACGGCAAAACCGATTTGGATTTTACGATCGTTAAAACCCAAATAGAAGAAACCAAGCAAGCCTTAAAGCCTTTTTTAGCGCAAATGGATTCCATTGATTATGATGAAAATATCGCTAAAGTCTCCATAGTGGGCGTGGGCATGAAGTCGCATTCTGGGGTAGCGAGCATCGCTTTTAAAGCCCTAGCCAAAGACAATATCAATATCATGATGATTTCTACAAGCGAGATTAAAATTTCGGTTTTGATTGACATTAAATACGCTGAATTAGCGGTTAGAACCTTGCATGCGGTGTATCAATTAGATCGATGAAAAATTTCTACGACTGGATCAAGGAATTTGTGCGCGATCAAGGGGAGTTTATCGCACAACAAAGCGGGTGGCTGGAATTAGAGCGATCAAGTTATGCCAAACTCATCGCGCAAACCATCTCGCATGTGCTTAATGGCGGATCGCTGTTAGTGAGCGCGGATTCTTCTAGGCGCTGGTTTTTAAACTACATTCTTTCTAACTTAAACCCTAAAGATTTAAAAGAGCGCCCCTTATTGTCCGTCATTGATTTTAACGCTTCTTCTTTCTACCCCAAAAACGATGCGAATCTCTCTCTAGCCACCATAGAGATGACTTATCAAAACCCCATGTTTTGGCATGTTGGGAAAATTGAAAATGAAGGCTTAAAAACCTTACTATTGAGTAAAATCCCTAGTTTTTTATGGCTTTTTGAAGAGCTTAAAGAAGATTGCTTGCTTTTAAAAGAGCATGATAGCTTGCTAGATTATAAATTATTGCAACTCTTCAAACTCTTTGAAAACGCGCTTTTTAGTGCGCTATACAATAAGGTTACTTTGTGAAAAACTCCAACCGCCTTATTTATACGGACAATCTTGAAGAGAGCCTAGAAGAGACTGCAAGCCTTTTTGAACACCACATTAAATTCTACACCGAGATCCTTGAAAAAGACAAAAAGGTGATCAAAACTTTTAACAAGGATTTTAAAATAGAGCATGCCAAAGAAGTCCTATCCAAAGCCAACCTCAAACACAGCGAATTAAACGCCTTTTTAATCGCTGCACCCAGCTATGGCGTAGAAGCCCAAAACGCGCTTTTAAAAATCTTAGAAGAACCCCCGAATAACGTTTGTTTTATCATGTTCGCTAAAAGCCCAAACCATGTGTTAGCCACCATTAAATCCCGCCTAATCAAAGAAGACAAACGCCAAAAAATCCCCCTAAAACCTTTGGATTTGGATTTATCCAGGCTGGATCTGAAAGACATTTATGCGTTTTTAAAAAATTTAGACAAAGAAAATTTTGATTCCAGAGAAAATCAGAGGGAAAAAATTGAAAGCTTATTAGAGAGTATTCACAAACACCAAATCTATTTGAGCGAGCAAGAATTGCAAGCCTTTGATTTAGCGATCAAGGCTAATAGCTCTTATTATAAGCTCAGCTATAATCTTTTACCCCTACTTTTAAGTCTTTTATCTAAAAGGAAAACGCCATGATTTTAAAACGCCTTAACCCTGATGCGCTCAAAAACGCCCTTTTAAAAACCGGATCAGAAAAAGGCGCTCAAACCCATATGCACAAAAAAGGCGTTAGCTTTGTTTTTGAAATCCAGCATCTGCCCTTAAGCGCAACGCTCATTTTAAAACAAGAGGCCATCAGCGTTGGGGGCGATTTCGCCACGCCAAGAGATTGTATTTTAGCTAAAGAGCCTTTTTATGATGGGGTGTTGATTGTGAGCGCTAGCCAGTTAGAACGCCTTATTGTCAAGTGCCACTCCCAACCCTTTGGGCTTAAAAATTTAGCGCAAGAATTAAAAAGCCACCTTAAATCCAAAAAGCCTAACAACCCACAAATCATGGCAATTTTGAATCTCACGCCGGATAGTTTTTATGAAAAAAGCCGGTTTGATAGTAAAAAAGCACTTGAAGAAATCTATCAATTATTAGAAAAGGGTATCACGCTCATTGATATAGGCGCAGCCAGTTCAAGGCCACAGAGTGAAATCATTGATCCAAAAATAGAGCAAGATCGCTTAAAAGAAGTTTTATTAGAAATCAAATCCCAAAAACTCTACCAATGCGCTAAATTCAGCATAGACACCTACCATGCCACAACCGCCCAAATGGCTTTGGAGCATTATTTTTCCATCCTTAATGATGTGAGCGGTTTTAGCAGTATTAAAATGCTAGAAGTCGCCAGAGATTACAAGCCCACTTGCATTTTAATGCACGCTCAAAAAACCCCCAAAGACATGCAAGAAAATGTTTTTTACCACAATCTGTTTGATGAAATGGATCGCTTCTTTAAGGAAAAACTAGAGGTTTTAGAAAAATACGCGCTTCAAGATATTATTTTAGATATTGGGTTTGGATTCGCTAAATTAAAAGAGCATAATTTAGCCTTAATCAAGCATTTAAGCCACTTCCTCAAATTCAAAAAACCCTTATTGGTGGGAGCGAGTCGTAAAAACACGATCGGGCTTATCACCGGGCGTGAAGTTCAAAACCGGCTCGCCGGCACTTTGAGTTTGCATTTAATGGCGCTGCAAAATGGAGCGAGCATTTTAAGAGCGCATGACATTGATGAGCATATAGATCTCATCAAGGTGTTTAAGAGTTTGGAAGAAACAAATTGAAAAAGCGCTTCACCCTACCCTTATTTTAAAGGGTAACATCCATAGAAGAAGGGTTGTTATAAGCGTTCTGGTAGCGTTGCAAAAAAGCGTTATGGTTGGTAGCGTTAAAGGTTTGTAGGGCTTTTTTGTGCAAGCCATTTATCGGTTGTTTGGGGGCGTTTTCCACTTCTTTAGAGAATTTCCCGTTATAAAAATCCGTCAAACTATAGAGCGACTGAGCGGCCAAGCGTTTCTGGCTCTCATCCATTCCGGCCGTAGCCCTTAAAAAAGCCTCATACTCCCTATCGCTCATCAATTCTAAAACCAAAAAGCCGTAAGTCTCTCGCTTGTCAGGGTTAAAGGGGAGGTTTTCTGTTGGAGCGTCCTTTTTTTCTCGCTCTATTTTTTCTGTGTTTTCAATAGGAGCCAGGTCTTCTTTAGGAGCACTTTTAGCGTTTAAAAGCCCATAGAGGTTAGAATCAAACTGATTGATAGAAGAAACAGCCATGCGAATTTCCTAAAATTGAATTTTACGCTAATGTTAAGCAAAATCCATTCCCTAATGAGACTAAAAAATTCAAAAAGCAATGGATTAAAAAATTTTTCTAATGGTGGTATTCAAACCCTTTAAAAAGGGTCTAGGAGTTTATTTTCAAAAAGGATTCGTGTTTTTTGTGTTTTCATATTTCTATAAGGAGCTTAAAATGGATAAGCAAAAGGTAAAACTCCTAGAGCATTGTTATACCATGATTTTATCAATCAATGCAACTTTTATGCGTTTAGAGCTTAAAAACTTTAATCCTTAATTAGAGATTTTAGGTTAAACTACCCTAAAAATCTTTATTGATGGGTAAAAAGCATGCGTAATACCATTTTATTTGGCGTTTCAATGATACTTTTGGCGAATTTATGCTTTGGGATCATGAGCGCGTTTGTTAAAATCACAGCGGATTATTTTTCCCCTATGGAAAACGTGTTTTACCGCTCCATTACCATGACGCTTTTACTCTTACTTATTTACCCTTTCAAACCCTACCGCTTGAAGAGTTACAAACAAGGCGGTTTTAAAAAGCTCGCCTTTAGGGTCGTTGTGGGGGGCTTAGCCATGCTGGCGTTTTTTTATAATATTGAAAAAATTTCGCTCGCTACAGCGACGGCTTTCTCGCAATGCGCACCCATTTATACGGTGCTCCTTTCCCCTTTGCTTTTGAAAGAAAAACTCAAAAGAAGCGCGTTAATTTCCGCATGCATTGGGCTAGTGGGGGTGGTGTTGATCTCCGATCCTAGCGTGGAAAATGTGGGACTAGTTGAAATCATTATGGGAATATTGAGCGGGATCTTTGTGTCTTTAGCGTATATCACTTTAAGGGATTTGAGGGAATATTACGACAAGCAGGCCGTGATTTTAGCGTTCGCCTTTGGCATGAGCCTTCTTGGGTTAGCGGGCATGTTCATTGATATTCCTTTTTTATCCACAGGCGTTCACATCCCTAGAAAAGAGGATATTTTGTGGATTTCTTTAATAGGGATTAGCGGGACTTTAGGGCAGTATTTCTTAACTTATGCTTACATGAACGCTCCTGCTGGGATCATCGCTCCCATTGAATACACCCGCATTGTTTGGGGGCTATTGTTTGGGCTGTATTTAGGCGATACATTTTTGGATCTTAAAAGCTCTTTAGGGGTGGCTTTGATCTTATGTTCAGGCTTACTCATCGCCTTGCCCGCTCTTTTAAAAGAATTAAAAAATTTTAAATCATGCAACTAAGCCCCCTACAAAGCACTCTGTTATATTTCCGCTATTTTATTTATCCGGAAAAAAAAACAAGGAGCTTTGATTTAAGCGATTTAATTTTTATTGTCATGGTTTTTTTAGTTCTGGCTTTGGGGCTGTTGATGAGCGAAGAAATTTCTATCAGTTACAATGAAGCGAAGGATTTTTTTTATAGCAGCGCATGGTTTGTTCAAATCGCTCAAAAAAGTGCCGCCATTTTAGGCCAAAACGATTTGGCTTTAAGATTGCCTTTTTTGATCGCTCATATCATCAACATGTTTTTATTTTATTTGATAGGGCGAAAGATCTTAAAAAAGCCTAAAGACGCCCTTTATGTGGTATTGACTTACGCTTTATTGCCTGGGGTGAATCTCTTTGCGATTTTATTGGCTAAAAGCGTGCTGGTGTTAAGCCTTGGGCTTTTGGTTAGCTATTTATATATCAAAACCCAAAAAATCCCTTATTTAACCCTTAGCGCTTGCGCGTTTTTAGACGGCGCGTTTATCCCGCTTTTACTAGGGGTTTTTACCTACGCTTTAAGAAGACGCTATTTTAAGAGCGCGATCTTTATTTTGGTGGTTTTAATTGTGAATACCGCTCTTTTTAGCGGGAGTTTCAATAAGGGCTTGCCTAGCGGGTATTTTATAGACACATGCTTAGAACTCATGCTTTTATATTCGCCCTTATTGTTCCTCTACTACCCTTATACGCTCTATAAAGCCCTTTTTGATAAAAAGCCATCGTTACTAGCCTTTATGAGCGCGAGCGGTTGGCTTTTCCCTTTGCTTTTGAGCATGCGCCAAGAGATAGATTTGAAAACTTTCGCCCCCTTAGCGTTAATCGGCTTACCCTTGTTCATTAAAAGCGTTTTAAATAGCCTTAGGGTGCGTTTAAAGGAATTTAGGGGGCAGTATTATTTGCGCGTTTTTAGTTTGTATCTTTTAATGCTCACTGAAACGCTTTTTTTATGGGGGAGTAAAATTTCTGGCGCTAATGAAAAATTATTAAACCGGCATTTCTTAGCCAAAGAAGTCGCTACAGCCTTGCAATTAAGGGGCATTCATCAAATCCGCACTAACGATAAACAACTCGCTTTAAGGCTCCAATTCTATGGCATTAAAGAAGGGGGGAGGTTAAGACTGATCAACACTAAAATTTCTAAAAAACGCCCTGATATTGAAATCATCTACGCTGATAAAATTCTACAATCCTATAGTTTGGTGCGCCATTAAATTAATTCTTTAAAAAGCATTTTATCTAAAGAATGATAAAATACACTCCAAAAATAAATAAAATACGCGAGAAAAATCATGAGACTCAAACTAACCCATATAAACCATATAAGCCATAAGATTGCCAACGACTTTATCCATTCAAAACTATTAGAATTAAAAGCCCCTAGAGAATTATTGTGTGAATTGATAGAAGGGATTTTGGAAAAAAGCGTTAAAAAAGAAAACGCCATAGACGAGCAAGCCAGAGAGCTTTTAGAAGAAAACACCGATGAGATAGAATTCATGCGGATGGATGAAAGGCAGCTTTTTTGGATGATTAAAAGACAGATCGCTCAAAAAGAGGGTTTCCATTTGTTTTGGGAAGAAAGGTGCAACGATTTGTCGCACCAGATTTTGAATAAAATCTTAGATGAAGATTTGATCATGTTTAGCGTGTCAGAGAATTTGATAAGAAACTTGATTTACAAATCCATTGACACCTATTCTAAAGCGTATGAAAGCATTGAAAATGAAGTGCATGAAAAAATCAAGCATTACAAACGCAAACTCCCCGTAGGGAGCGATGAATACGAGTTGGTGTTTGAAAGGCTCTATGAAGAAGAATTAAGGCGCAAGGGCTTTTTATAATGGTTTCTCTCTATTTAGAAAACGGGCTTTTTTTGCAAGCGCAAAGTTTTGGGGCTAGTGGCACGCAAGTGGGCGAGCTTGTTTTTAACACTTCCATGAGCGGCTATCAAGAAGTCATCAGCGACCCTAGCTATAAGGGGCAATTTGTGGTTTTTAGCATGCCTGAAATTGGGGTTGTGGGCGCTAATTCTAAAGATGATGAATCCTTTTTTTCATGCACAGGGGTTTTAGCGCGCCATTACAACGAATTTTTTTCTAATTCAAGGGCGGATTCTAGCTTGAGCGTTTATTTAAAAAAGCGTGGCGTTTTAGGGATTTGTGGCATTGATACCAGGAGTTTGATCAAAACCTTACGCCATTATGGGTGCTTGATGATAGTAGCTTCCACGATAGAGCATGACAAAAACAAGCTTGAAGAGATTTTAAAAAACGCTCCTAAAATTTCTCACTCCCCCTTAGTGTCTAGCGTTTCCACGCCAAAAATAATCACGCACCAACGCGCTACTTTTGATTTCAACACCCTAGATTACAAGCCTTTTGATGAAAAAACCTCTCATAAAATTATCGCCGTGCTAGACTTTGGGGCTAAGGGCAACATTTTAAACGAGCTTCAAAATGTGGGGTTAAAAGCCCTTATTTATCCGCACCATACTAAAGCTAGCGAGCTGATTAAAGCCTATGAAAAAAAAGAAATTAGCGGGATTTTCCTCTCTAACGGCCCAGGCGATCCTTTGAGCTTGCAGCAAGAAATTGGAGAAATCAAGCGACTCATTGACGCTAAAATCCCCATGTTTGGCATTTGCTTAGGGCATCAATTGCTCTCTATCGCACAAGGTTATCCTACCTACAAGCTCAAATTTGGCCATCATGGGAGCAACCACCCCGTTAAAAACCTAAAAACAAACGCCGTTGAAATCACCGCGCAAAACCACAACTATTGCGTCCCTGAAGAAATTGAAGAAATCGCTGTTATCACGCACCGCAATCTTTTTGACAACACCATTGAGGGCGTGCGCTATAAAAACGCTCCCATCATCTCTGTCCAGCACCACCCAGAAAGCAGCCCCGGCCCCAAAGAGAGCCATTATATTTTTAAAGAATTTGTGGGATTGTTAAAGGGCTTTTAGGGGGTTTTAAAACAGCACCTGTAGAGGCTGAAAAGCGCTTTAAAAATAGATTTAAATCTTTTTATCAAAAAATCTCGCATTTACTCTAAATTAGTTCTCTTGCAATAGCATTCTCTCGCAATAATTGTTATTGTTATTGCGACAAAACTTTTTAGAAGGAGTTATTATGGGAAGTATCGGTAGTATGGGCAAACCTATTGAAGGGTTTTTAGTGGCAGCCATTCAGTTTCCTGTGCCAATTGTCAATAGCCGTAAGGATATTGATCACAACATTGAAAGCATTATTAGAACCTTGCATGCGACTAAAGCGGGGTATCCGGGAGTGGAGCTTATCATTTTCCCTGAATACAGCACGCAAGGTTTGAATACCGCTAAGTGGATTAGTGAAGAGTTTTTATTAGATGTCCCGGGTAAAGAGACGGAAGCTTACGCTCAAGCGTGTAAAGAGGCGAAAGTTTATGGTGTTTTTTCAATCATGGAACGCAATCCTGATTCTAACAAAAACCCCTACAACACCGCCATTATCATCAATCCGCAAGGTGAAATCATTTTAAAATACCGCAAGCTATTCCCATGGAATCCCATTGAACCATGGTATCCTGGGGATTTAGGAATGCCTGTGTGCGAGGGTCCGGGCGGATCAAAGTTAGCCGTGTGCATTTGCCATGACGGCATGATTCCAGAGCTCGCTAGAGAAGCGGCCTATAAAGGGTGCAATGTGTATATCCGCATTTCAGGCTATAGCACTCAAGTCAATGATCAATGGATTTTGACCAACCGCTCCAACGCGTGGCACAATTTGATGTATACCGTGAGCGTGAATTTAGCCGGCTATGACAATGTCTTTTACTACTTTGGTGAGGGGCAAATCTGTAACTTTGACGGCACGACTCTTGTTCAAGGGCACCGCAACCCTTGGGAGATTGTAACCGGGGAAATCTATCCTAAAATGGCAGACAACGCCCGCTTAAGCTGGGGCTTAGAAAACAACATTTACAACCTAGGCCATAGAGGGTATGTGGCTAAACCAGGCGGAGAACATGATGCAGGCTTAACCTACATCAAAGACTTAGCCGCTGGTAAATACAAATTGCCTTGGGAAGATCACATGAAAATCAAAGACGGCTCTATTTATGGCTACCCTACCACCGGTGGGCGTTTTGGGAAATAATCCCTAACTTTATGTCTTTGCTAGAATCTGTTTAAAGGTTCTAGCGTCCCCCCTATTTTAATTTTTTTCAATCAATTTTTACGAATAGTCTTCTATTGTAGAGCATGTAAGACGACCTATAATAAGCGTAAGCCCCCATAAAGCGATATAACCTATGCAAAACCATGTTATTTTTGATAAAGACCACCACCACATTGTAGATGATAGAGTGCTAAAATCTGTAATAATGCCATAGCCATAATAGATCATTCCCGCTAAACATGCCAATTTATGAGCATGGTAGTAAGCGCTAATCCCAAAACCACCACCAAGATTGATAAAAGAATACGAGACCAAGACCCCATGCACAACTCCTTAAACATCAAATGTTGTATTATATCGTTTTTTTTGTTTGTCAAGGGGGTTTATCAGTTAGTGGATAGTGTTTTAATATTTATAAAATAATAGCGTTTATAATAATAAAAGTTTAGCCCCTAATTGTAGTGCCCCTAACAAGCCTTCCACATTCAGCCCCAACCCCACGCTCAAATTCTTGCTTGAGCTTTTAATATAAGGCTTATGAAAGTCCTCCAAACGCACGCAGCCCGCGCTTTCTTGCCACAATCCGCTCTCTAAATATTTTTCTATCTCGCTAGGATCAAACGCCTTTAAACGCGCTCTAAAAACCGACAGATCCAGCCATTCCAACACAGGAGAAATCAATGCAGAGCAGGTTAAAACCTCTATTTCATGACCATTTTGGCGTTTTAAAAATTCAAGGGCTTCTTGCTTGTTTTTAGCTTTTCGTTGCATGCGATTACCCACGCTCACCACGCTATCAGCCACCACGATAACGCAATTATTCGCAAGTAACTCTTTAGCTTTTTCTAATTTCCCCTTGCACGCCAAATAGACAAACTCCCTAGGGTCTGTGGTTTTTAGGCTTTCTTCATCAAAATAGAGCGCTTTTTGTTCAAACTTAATCCCATGCTCTTTTAAAAGATTCGCCCTAGCGCTGGATTGAGAGCCTAAAATAAGCTCCATGCTATCCCTCTAAAGATTTAAGAGCGGTATTTTTCGCTAAATTGAGCGCGGCTTGTAAATTTTCAATATCCTTGCCCCCAGCGCTCGCAAAATCACCTCTCCCGCCCCCTTTACCCCCTAAAATTTGCGCCACTTCATTAGCCCACACATTCGCTTTTATGGGGGCGTTTTTCACCCCGCATGCGAGAGTTATGCGCTCATTTTCTTTTTTAAACACCATAGCGAGCAATTTTTCATGCTTACTTTTCAATCGGTCAATCATTTCTTTAATGTCGCCTTGTTCCACGACGCCCACCACCAAACTCACGCCATGGATTTTTTCAATCGGTAAATCCATAGAAACGGGAGCTTTTTGGCTGTTTTTCACGCTCTCTTTAAGCTTGTTGATGCCGGCGATCACATCGTTATTTTTCAATAAAGTCTTAGCGTTTTTAAGCTCTTTATTTTCTTCTTTAGCCAGTTGGTAAAAGGCTTTCCCGCACACCGCTTCAATGCGTCTGACCCCACTACTCACCCCACTTTCTTTAAGGATTCTAAACCCCCCAATAAGCCCAGTATTTTCCACATGAACGCCCCCACACAATTCAATGGACGCTTCTTTAAAGCTCACCACGCGCACATTTTCAGCGTATTTTTCACTGAATAACGCTAACGCTCCCTTATCTTTAGCCTGATTTAAAGGCATATGCTCCACATGGCTTGTCAAGTGCTTGAAAATTTGAGCGTTGACTAGATCTTCTACTTTTTCTAGCTCTTCATCATTGAGCGCTTTAGCATGCGAAAAATCAAAGCGCAATCGTTTGGATTCCACCAAACTCCCCGCTTGACTCACATGCGAGCCTAAAACTTCTCTTAAAGCGCTCTGCAATAAATGCGTCGCGCTATGGTGTTTGGCGATTTCAAAGCGCTCATCGCTCACTTGTGCGATCACTTGTTCGCCTTTTTTTAGCGCTTTTTTGATTTCAAGGAGCGAAAAATTAAGCCCAAAAAAGTTTTTTGTATCTAGCACTAGAGCCGCTTCTTCATCACCCTTTAAAAGCGCGCCTTTATCGCCTATAGCCCCCCCACCTTCCGCATAAAAAGGGGTTTTTTCTAATAAGACCCAAACTTCTTGGTTAGGATTTGCTTCTGTTGTTTCTTTAAAACCGCTATCAAAAAACCCTAAAACTTTAGCAAGACATTCTGTCGTTTCATACCCCACAAATTCATTAGGCGCATAAGCGTTTAAAATAGCGCTAAAATCAGCGTTATTTTGTTTGCCTTTCCATGAAGCTTTAGAGCGTTTCACTTGCTCTTGCATGCAATTTTCAAAGCCTTGCATATCCACACACGCCCCATGACTTCTTAGCATGTCGTTTGTTAAATCCAAAGGGAAACCAAAAGTGTCATAAAGCTTGAAAGCGATCTTGCCATCAAAAATTTTATTTTCATTCAAATGCGTTAAAGACAAATTGAATAATTCCATGCCCGATTCCAAAGTCTCTAAAAAGCGCTCTTCTTCTTCAAAACATTCTTTCATCACCATTTCTTTAGATTCTTTCAAATACGCATGCGTGTTAGCAAATTGCTCGCACACCACACCCACGACTTTGTATAAAAACGCTTCTTTCAAGCCCATTAAATACCCATGCCTTAAGGCCCGCCTTAAAATGCGCCTTAGAACATAGCCACGGCCTTCTTTATTGAAATGCACCCCTTGAGCGAGCAAGAACGCTACCGCTCTTGCGTGATCGGCCACTACCCTAAAGCTTGGCTGAAACTCGCTCGCATAATCCAAACCTGTAAGCTCGCTGATTTCTTCCATTAAGGGTGCAAACAATGAAGAATCAAAATTATTGAGCTTGTGTTCTAATAACGCTTGCACCCTTTCTAAGCCCATGCCCGTATCAATGCTAGGCTTTGGCAAGGGGGATAAAACGCCATCATTAGAGCGTTCGTATTGCATGAACACCAAATTCCAAATTTCTAAAAACCTATCGCCCTCGCCCCCAAAATAATCCTCGCTCCCCTTAAAGTGTTTTTCGCCCTGATCAATGTAAATTTCACTGCAAGGCCCGCAAGGCCCGCTATCGCCCATTTGCCAGAAATTATCTTTATCGCCCATTTTTTTAATCCTATCAACAGGCACAAACTTTTCCCATAGCTTAACGGCTTCATCATCTTTTTCATGCACGCTGATGTATAAATTTTTAGGCTTAAACCCTAAATTTTTGGTTACAAATTCCCACGCAAACAAGATCGCTTCTTCTTTGAAATAATCCCCAAAAGAGAAATTCCCTAACATTTCAAAGAGCGTGTGGTGCCTTGCGGTATAACCGACATTTTCTAAATCGTTATGCTTGCCGCCTGCGCGCATGCACAATTGCGAGCTTGTCGCTCTGGGAATGCTAGGGCGCGGCACCATCCCGGTAAAAATATCTTTAAATTGCACCATGCCGGCATTGGTAAAAAGCAAGGTGGCGTCATTAGGCACTAAAGGCATGCTAGGATAAATCTCATGCCCCTTATTTTGAAAAAATTGTAAAAATTCGTTGCGAATGTCCATGGGTATTCCTTTTTGTAGTTTTATCGCGCCTTTTAAAGCTATTTTATAGCTCTTTTAAGTTGTTTTTTTAAAAAGATAGTTTATTATACTTTAAACATCCAAACTTAAAGGAGAAAACCATGTTCCATGAATTTAGAGACGAAATCAGCGTGTTAAAAGCGAATAATCCGCATTTTGATAAGATTTTTGAGAAACACAACCAGCTTGATGACGACATCAAAACCGCTGAGCAACAAAACGCTAGCGACGCTGAAATCAGCCACATGAAAAAACAAAAATTAAAATTAAAAGATGAAATCCATGGCATGATCATAGAATATAGAGAAAAGCAAAAATCTGAGCACGCTTAAGGTTTAGCCATCTTGGTGAAAACACGCTAAAACGCTTTTAAAAGAGCGTTCTAGCTTCACTGCTTGGTTGGATTTAACGCTTTGATTTTGATTAAAGCGGTAGGTTGTTTTTAACTTTATTAATTTTAGTGTTCTTTACATCATTTTAAAAATGGGTTTTTAAAGCTTTGTTTTATCGTTCTAGCTCTCATTTTATTGTAAAACTTATTTTATTAAAGTTTTATTTTATTTTCTTAAAGGGATAGGAAGTGCTTTGAAACCATTCTCTCCCTTTTAATCTCCAACTTAAACCCCCTATATAAAGAAGCGCTTTTTTAAAAACTATCGCTTAAAGTAGCGTCAAGCTTTTCACTAATCAATCATCAAAAACGCTAAAAAGGATTTTCCATTTTTAAAACTATCGCTTGCTTTTGGCAAGCTCTTTGATTGTTGGTTATAAAAAACACCTTTGAGTGTTTTTTATGATTAGCGTTTGAAAATAAAAACTTTGTTTTGTAAAAAGATTAAAAAATTAAAAAAATCAGCAAAAAGAAAGATCAAACCCCCAAAAAAAAGGGTTTAAAAAAAAAGAATTTAAAAAAGAGGGTTTAAAAAAAAGAGTTTAAAAAACGAAAGAGTTTAAAAAACGAAAGGGTTCAAAAAACAAAGGGTTTAAAAAAGAAACCCCTTAAAAAAGAAGCCCCCCTAAAAAAGAGAGTTCAAAACAAAGGAATTCAAAACAAAGGAATTTAAAACAAAGGAATTTAAAACAAAGAGAGTTCAAAAACAAAGGCTTCAAAAAAATTAAACCCCTCCAAAAAAAAAGGCTTCAAAAGAAACCCCTTAAAAAGAGAGTTCCACAAAGAGCTAAACATCAATAAGCGAACACGTAATTCAAATACACGCTATAGAGTCTGCGGTATTTGAGTTCAGCCCCCATAAAGGAATAGTAGTTCGTGTTAATGGTAGGGATTTTAAGCCCTAGTTCATTC
>NZ_MTWR01000078.1:0-6231 GCF_001998165.1 Helicobacter pylori
AGTGGGAATGATGAAAGAGAGCAAACCCTAAACCAGCTCTTAGCCGAAATGGATGGTTTTGGGAGCGAAAACGCGCCTGTCATTGTTTTAGCCGCAACGAACCGCCCTGAAATCTTGGATCCGGCTTTAATGCGTCCAGGACGCTTTGACAGGCAGGTTTTAGTGGATAAGCCTGATTTTAATGGCAGGGTAGAAATCTTAAAAGTGCATATTAAAGGCGTGAAACTCGCTAATGATGTGAATTTGCAAGAAGTCGCCAAACTCACCGCAGGGCTTGCGGGAGCGGATTTAGCGAATATCATCAATGAAGCCGCGCTTTTAGCGGGACGAAACAACCAAAAAGAAGTCAAACAACAGCATTTAAAAGAAGCGGTTGAAAGAGGGATTGCTGGGCTAGAAAAGAAAAGCAGGCGCATCAGTCCTAAAGAAAAGAAAATCGTCGCCTACCATGAAAGCGGGCATGCCGTGATTTCTGAAATGACTAAAGGGAGTGCTAGGGTGAATAAAGTCTCTATCATTCCAAGGGGCATGGCGGCTTTAGGCTACACCCTTAACACACCTGAAGAAAACAAATACTTGATGCAAAAGCATGAACTCATCGCTGAAATTGATGTGCTTTTAGGCGGGAGGGCGGCTGAAGAGGTCTTTTTGGAAGAAATTTCTACCGGTGCGAGCAACGATTTAGAAAGAGCGACTGATATTATTAAAGGCATGGTGAGTTATTATGGCATGAGCAGTGTCAGCGGGCTTATGGTGTTAGAAAAGCAACGGAACGCCTTTTTAGGAGGTGGTTATGGGAGCAGTAGGGAATTTAGCGAAAAAACCGCAGAAGAAATGGATCTTTTCATTAAAAACCTGCTAGAAGAGCGCTATCAGCATGTCAAACAAACCTTAAGCGACTATAGAGAAGCGATTGAAATCATGGTCAAAGAATTGTTTGACAAAGAAGTCATTACAGGCGAAAGGGTGCGTGAAATCATCAGCGAATACGAAGCCGCCAACAATTTAGAAAGCCGTTTGATCCCTTTAGAAGAGCAAGCGAGTTAAAAGTGCGATCTTGCAAACAGATTTTTGATAAGGGTTTAAAGCCCTATTATAAATGTTCTGTTTGCTTAAAGCCTTTTTTTAGGTTTTGTTTTCTCAAAACTCATGCTTTTAAACAGCGTTATAGAGCGTTTGCTCTAACGCTCTTTTCTTGTAAGTTTTTTAACGCTTGTAAGATTTTTATTCCCATAATTGATTTTAAAATCGTTTTTATCCCTACTCTAAATTATCAAGCCAAGCTACAAAGAGTCTCTAATGCCTATTAACCCTCTCTATCTTTTCCCTAATCTTTTCACCGCTAGCAGTATTTTTTTAGGCATGATGAGTATTTTTTACGCTTCCAGTTACCAATTTGTCATGGCGTGTTGGTTAGTGGTGGCGAGCCTTATTTTAGATGGGCTTGATGGGCGTGTCGCAAGGCTTACTAACACCACTAGCAAGTTTGGTATTGAATTTGACTCTTTAGCTGATGTAATCGCTTTTGGAGTCGCCCCAAGCCTTATTACTTACTTTTATGTGGGGTATAATTTTGGGCGTATAGGCATGGCGGTGAGCGCGTTGTTTGTGATTTTTGGAGCGATACGATTAGCGCGATTCAATATCAGCACCAACACAAGCGACCCCTATTCTTTCATCGGTATCCCCATTCCTGCGGCGGCGGTATTGGTGGTGCTTTGTGTGTTATTAGATAATAAATACCATTTCTTAGAAAGCAATATCGAAAAGTTATTTTTAGGCTTTATTGTCTTATTGGGGGTGCTTATGGTGAGCAATATCCGCTACCCTAATTTTAAAAAAGTCAAATGGAATCTCAAGCTTTTCATCTTAGTGTTGATTTTTTTATCGTTAGTGTTTGTGCGCCCTTTAGAGGCTTTGAGCGTGTTTATGGGGTTGTATTTGATTTATGGCATCATTCGGTGGCTCTTTTTAATGGTAAAAATTATTTTTAATAAAAATAAGAACGCATGAAAGAATCTTTTTACATAGAGGGAATGACTTGCACGGCGTGTTCTAGCGGGATTGAACGCTCTTTAGGGCGTAAAAGTTTTGTGAAAAAAATAGAAGTGAGTCTTTTAAATAAGAGTGCTAACATTGAATTTAACGAAAACGAAACCAATTTAGACGAAATTTTTAAACTCATTGAAAAGCTAGGCTATAGCCCTAAAAAAACTTTGGCGGAAGAAAAAAAAGAATTTTTTAGCCCTAATGTTAAATTAGCGTTGGCGGTTATTTTCACGCTTTTTGTGGTGTATCTTTCTATGGGGGCGATGCTCAGTCCTAACCTTTTACCTGAAAGCTTGCTTACGATTAACAACCATAGTAATTTTTTAAACGCTTGCTTACAGCTTATAGGCGTGCTCATTGTCATGCATTGGGGGAGGGATTTTTACATTCAAGGGTTTAAAGCCTTATGGCACAGACAGCCTAACATGAGTAGCCTTATCGCCATAGGCACAAGCGCTGCTTTAGATTCAAGCCTGTGGCAATTGTATTTCGTTTATACGAATCAGTGGTCTTATGGGCATTATTATTTTGAAAGCGTGTGCGTGATTTTAACGTTTGTGATGGTGGGCAAACGCATTGAAAATGTTTCTAAAGACAAAGCCTTAGACGCTATGCAAGCCTTGATGAAAAACGCCCCAAAAACCGCCCTTAAAATGCACAATAACCAACAGATTGAAGTTTTAGTGGATAGCATTGTGGTGGGGGATATTTTGAAAGTCCTCCCTGGAAGCGCGATTGCAGTAGATGGTGAAATCATAGAGGGCGAAGGGGAATTAGATGAGAGCATGTTAAGCGGCGAAGCGTTGCCGGTTTATAAAAAAGTCGGCGATAAAGTCTTTTCAGGGACGCTCAATAGTAACACGAGTTTTTTAATGAAAGCCACGCAAGATAACAAAAACAGCACCTTGTCTCAAATTATAGAAATGATCCATAACGCTCAAAGCTCAAAAGCAGAGATTTCTCGCTTAGCGGATAAGGTTTCAAGCGTGTTTGTGCCAAGCGTGATCGCTATCGCTATTTTAGCGTTTGTGGTGTGGCTCATCATCGCGCCTAAGCCTGATTTTTGGTGGAATTTTGGCACCGCTTTAGAAGTGTTTGTATCGGTTTTAGTGATTTCTTGCCCTTGCGCTTTAGGGTTGGCTACGCCTATGAGTATTTTAGTGGCGAACCAAAAAGCGAGTTCTTTAGGATTATTTTTTAAAGACGCTAAAAGTTTAGAAAAAGCAAGGCTAGTCAATACGATCGTTTTTGATAAAACCGGCACGCTCACTAACGGCAAGCCTGTCGTTAAAAGCGTTCATTCTAACATAGAATTATTAGAATTATTAAGTTTAGCAAACAGCATTGAAAAGAGCAGCGAGCATGTCATTGCTAAGGGGATTGTAGAATACGCAAAAGAGCATGACGCCCCCTTAAAAGAAATAAGCGAAATTAAAGTGAAAACGGGTTTTGGCATTAGCGCTAAAGTAGATTATCAAGGCGTTAAAGAAATCATCAAAGTGGGCAACAGCGAATTTTTTAACCCTATTAACACGCTAGAAATTCAAGAAAACGGGATTTTAGTGTTTGTGGGTAGAGCGATCAATGAAAAAGAAGACGAGCTTTTAGGGGCGTTTGTTTTAGAGGATTTGCCCAAAAAAGGCGTGAAAGAGCATATCGCTCAAATCAAAAATTTAGGCATTAACACTTTTCTTTTGAGCGGAGACAATAGGGAGAATGTCCAAAAATGCGCGCTTGAATTAGGGATTGATGGTTATATCAGCAACGCTAAACCACAAGACAAGCTCAACAAGATTAAAGAGCTTAAGGAAAAAGGGCAGATCGTTATGATGGTGGGCGATGGCTTGAATGACGCTCCCAGTCTTGCTATGAGCGATGTGGCAGTGGTGATGGCTAAAGGGAGTGATGTGAGCGTGCAAGCAGCGGACATTGTGAGTTTTAACAACGATATTAAATCGGTTTATAGCGCGATTAAATTAAGCCAGGCGACCATTAAAAATATCAAAGAAAATTTGTTTTGGGCTTTTTGTTATAATAGCGTGTTTATCCCTTTAGCTTGTGGGGTTCTTTATAAGGCTAATATCATGTTAAGCCCGGCGATTGCGGGTTTAGCGATGAGCTTAAGCTCTGTGAGTGTGGTCTTAAACTCCCAAAGGCTAAGGAATTTTAAAATTAAGGATCATTGAATGAAAGCAACTTTTCAGGTGCCAAGCATTACTTGTAATCATTGCGTGGATAAAATTGAAAAATTTGTGGGCGAAATTGAAGGTGTGAGCTTTATTGATGTGAGCGTGGAAAAAAAGAGCGTGGTTGTAGAGTTTGACGCTCCAGCGACACAGGATTTGATTAAAGAAGCTTTATTGGATGCTGGGCAAGAAGTAATATAATAAAGGTGTGTGATATAGAAGTATCGGGTTAAAAAACGCAACATTCAGAAGGGTTGTTGTCTTTTAATACTTTGTTTGGGTGTTTTTACGCCCTTCAATGATGATTTATCATAACAATAAGGGAAAGAAATTATCGCATTTTCCTTTTCTCATTTCCATTTTTGATACAAACGAATCTGCTTGTTCAAGCCGCTAATTACACCACCCATAAAAGAAAGGGAGCTACGAGACAGATTGCTTCTGCATTGCGAACGAATCAGTTCACAGATTTTAACAAACAACATGCATAGCTCGTCAGGTTTCATGTTGCCAATAAGGCATAAGCCTTGTATGTATTCAATAGGGACAAGAATATGGGAGTGTTCGTCTTTTAAGTCATTGCCTAATCGCTGTGTTAAGCTATCCATGCCCTTTTGGATTACCTCATGCATTCTTTCTAAAACACAATATTCCCTTGCTGAAAAAGAACAAGATGAACGCATGCTTGTAAAGTCTGTTGCTTATTTTGCATAGCCTCTTTGTTAAGTCAGGTAATGATAAATAAAGATTTCTAATGTCTGGCATGACTATCCTTTATTTGCGGCTATCATATTTTATCAGGCGTTGCTTTAAAACGCTATGAGCTCTTTTGGCAAGATTCACCCATTCCTACACAAATTTCACTAGAATCATCCCGCTAAACGCGTTGTTTTTATAAAATTCTACGCGATAGATCCTTTCTTGCTTGTCCAGTGAAAAGCGTTTTTGAAAATCTTTAAGCCTAATCGTATAGCCCATTTCATTAGGCTTACTTTCATTAGAAACGCTAAAACCAATCACATTCGCGCGGATATTGTCCATAGCATGGATATAGAAACTCTCTTTCACTTCAACCACGCTCCCTATCTTAACCATTTGATCCTTATTGTCAATTTGCATTTTCACTTCTTCTAAAGAAGGATCAAATTCTATATAAAAAGGCGATAATCGTGTCATGAGCTTGTTGCCGTATTTTAAAAACACTTCTTGTTTATTTTTGACTAGCCCCACAATGTAAGCGTTGCTCTCTATGGGGATTTGTGGGATTTTAGTGTTATTAGGTAAAGGGAAATGATTGAGTTTAGGGCGTAAGTTAAAAAGGGGCATTTTAGGCAGAGAGCTGATTTTTGCCCACAAGCTTTTATCATTGATTAGGGCATGCACGCTATTAGGGTTAAGCTCAAAATCGCGCTTAAAAGGGATATTGAGTTGATTGAGTAAGCCCTCAATGGCTTGCAAGTGGTAAAACACCCTTGATGCTAAAGGGAGTTCTTTGCTGGCTTCATTGGCAAAAGCGCTCTTTTTTTGGTTGATCGCATAAAAAGTTAGGGCTTTTTGCATTTCTGTATCGCCTTGCGCGGTGCGCGTGTTTTTTAAATGATACTCCTCAATGGGGTGCAATAAATGGACGTTGATGCTCTCAATCGTATTGTTGGCAAAAGCAAGCAAATTAGGGAATTTCGCCCCCTTAACTTCATCTTGATCAATGATAAAGCAATTCCCCCAGCGTTTAGGATTGAGCGTCGCATCAATATAAACAGGGCGATAATACCCACCGCCATCATGCAAGTGCAAGACAGCATCTATATTGGGTTTTGCAATCAAGGATTTGATTTCCTGGATAGTGGGGTATTCAGGGTCATTCTTGTCTAAAGCGGCAAATTTGCGGTTCATATCCCCATACAAGCCCCTATGATTTCTTAACATGGAAGGCTTATTCAATACGGGAACCACTTCCACCAAGCCTTTTAAAACGCTATAGTGCATTAAAAACAAA
>NZ_MTWR01000079.1:0-2712 GCF_001998165.1 Helicobacter pylori
ATTATGTGTTTGCTTATTAAATGGTTTAAACCCTCTTTTTTAAGGGGGTTTAGAAAAATCGCAACATCAAAGCTTTTATCGTTGGTTATAAAAGCTACAAAACCAACGGCGCGACAACAAACCCTAACGCCACGCTCAAAAACACGACTAAAACCCCAGGGATCAAAAACGCATGATCAAACACATAACGGCCCATTTTAGTGGTGCCGGTGTTATCCATAGCGATCGCTCCTAGTAAAGTGGGGTAAGTGGGTAACACAAACAACGCCGAAACGCTCGCAAAAGAAGCCACGATAATATACAAATGCTCCGTATGATTAGCGCTAATACCTAAGGCTGTGATCACGCTTGGGATGAGCGCTTTAGAGGTGGCGGCTTGCGAATACAAAAGCATGGAAGCCAAAAAGAGCGCTACGGCTAATAAAAACGGATAATCGGCGATCAAAAACGAAGCGTATCGTTTGATTTCATCTATATGATTGCTCACAAAAGTATCGCCTAACCACGCCACGCCTAACACGCACACGCACGCTTGCATGCCGGATTTAAACACGCTTGAATGAGCGATTTCATTAGCGTTGATCTTACAAAAAAGTGCAATGAGAGTCGCCACGCTCAACATGAAAGACACGATCGCTTGATCTCTTCCTAAAACCACCGGGCTAACAAAAGCGATATTTTTAGAAATCGCGCTCGCATAAAAAACGATCGCTACAACCCCAACGATAAAAATCCATAGCGATAATTTCGCGCTTTTTGAGGTTTCTTTTTCTTCTTTGATTTTAGGGGGCGAGATTTTGCCCGCTTTCAAGCGTTCTAAATAATTCGGGTCGCTGTCTAATTTCAAATTAGTAAAACCCATCACAAACGCCGTGAGCATGCATGCTAAAAAAGTCGTAGGGATCCAAACCATTAAAAGGGTGAGATAATTTGCTCCTAAAGGCTCTAAAATGCCGCTCATAAACACCACCGCTGCGCTCACCGGGCTTGCGGTAATAGCGACTTGACTGGAGACTACCGCTAAGCTTAAAGGCGCTTTGGGTTTGATGTTTTGGCTCTGGCTCACTTCCACAATCACTGGGATCAAAGAAAAAACCGTATGCCCAGTGCCGGCTAGTATCGTTAAAAAATACGCCACGCTTGGCGCTAAATAGTTGATTTGCTTGGGGTGTTTCCTTAAAATTTTTTCAGCGATTTTAACTAAGTAATCCAAGCCCCCCGCTTTTTGCATGGCACTGATAGCGCTAATGACTGCCATGATGATTAAAATCACATCAAAAGGGATTTTGCCCGGGTTTAGCCCCAAAAATAAGCAAAGCACAAGCACGCCCAAGCCCCCCGCATAGCCCACTCCCAAGCCCCCTAGCCTTGCCCCTAAAAAAAGCGAAAAAAGTAACACGATAATTTGAAAAAAGGCATCCACCATTAACCCTTTTAAATTTATTTTAACAACGATTCACTATACTATAAAATCTTTTAAATTTCAAAAGGTAGTCTATAATGAGAATGTTTTTGAAATTTTTGATTCTCTTATTTTGTTTGAAGGGGCAAGTTATGGCTCAAAATTTACCTACCATCGTTTTACTAGCGACAGGGGGGACGATTGCCGGGAGTGGCGCGAGCGCGAGTTTGGGCCGTTATAAGAGCGGTGAGTTGGGTGTCAAAGAGCTTTTGAAGGCTATCCCTAGTCTCAACAAGATCGCTCGCATTCAAGGGGAGCAGATTTCTAACATCGGCTCACAAGACATGAATGAAGAAATATGGTTCAAACTTGCTAAACGCGCCCAAGAATTGCTAGATGATAGCCGCATTCAAGGCGTTGTCATCACGCATGGCACGGACACTTTAGAAGAGAGCGCGTATTTTTTAAATTTGGTTTTACGCTCCACAAAACCGGTCGTGTTAGTGGGAGCGATGCGTAACGCTTCTTCTTTGAGCGCGGATGGCGCTTTGAATTTATATAATGCTGTGAGCGTAGCGGTTAATGAAAAAAGCACGAATAAGGGTGTGTTGGTGGTGATGGACGATACTATTTTTAGCGCTAGAGAGGTGGCTAAAACGCACACCACCCACACTTCCACCTTTAAAGCCCCAAATAGTGGCGCGATAGGGAGCGTGTATTATGGCAAGGTGCGTTATTACATGCAGCCTTTGAGAAAACACACGACAGAGAGCGAATTTTCCCTTTTAGAGCTCAAAACCCCCTTGCCTAAAGTGGATATTATTTACACGCATGCTGGCATGACCCCCGATTTATTCCAAGCGAGCCTGAAATCGCATGCAAAAGGCGTTGTGATAGCCGGGGTGGGTAATGGGAATGTGAGCGCTGGGTTTTTAAAAGCGATGCAAGAAGCGAGCCAAATGGGGGTGGTTATCGTTCGTTCTAGCAGGGTAGGCAGTGGTGAGGTTACTTCAGGCGAGATTGATGACAAGGCTTATGGTTTCATCACAAGCGACAATTTAAACCCCCAAAAAGCCAGGGTGCTTTTACAACTCGCTCTAACTAAAACGAATGATAAGGCAAAAATCCAAGAAATGTTTGAAGAGTATTAAACGATTCTCTTAGATCACTCAATTATCAAAGATAACTGGGTGATTTGGTTTATTTTGTTTTTGACTTTATTTTCATCAAATATTGATAACTATCAAAATAGATTTGATGAAGCTCCCCCTATTTTAAAAAGGAGATTTTTCAATAAGCAAACACATAAT
>NZ_MTWR01000080.1:0-5398 GCF_001998165.1 Helicobacter pylori
AAAGAGATAACTTAAAATCATTATTTGCGTTGGCGTGATTATAGTTTAAAAAACTAAAAATGCCAAAAAGCGTTTTTAAAACCCCAAAAATTTAAGGCTAATCCCCCCATGAAATCTTGTTTTTTTTTTTTTTTGTAAAAAGCGTTCCAATTGTTGTAACTTTATTGCTTTATAAGGGGTCTTTAAGGGGATTTTTAAGGTTAGTTTAATTTTTCATATGTGAAAATATCACAATTACATCTAATAATTTGTATTACTAGACATTATTTACTGATGTAACTTAAATCCCAAATTTAAACTCAATCAAGGAGCATCCCATTGATAAGGAAAATCATGATAAAGAAAAATAGAACGCTGTTTCTTAGTCTAGCCCTTTGCGCTAGCATAAGTTATGCCGAAGATGATGGAGGGTTTTTCACCGTCGGTTATCAGCTTGGGCAAGTCATGCAAGATGTCCAAAACCCAGGCGGCGCTAAAAGCGACGAACTCGCCAGAGAGCTTAACGCTAATGTAACGAACAACATTTTAAACAACAACACCGGAGGCAATGTCGCAGGGGCGTTGAGTAACGCTTTCTCCCAATACCTTTATTCGCTTTTAGGGGCGTATCCCACGAAACTCAATAGTAGCAATGTGTCTGCGAACGCTCTTTTAAGCGGTGCGGTAGGCAGTGGGACTTGCGCGGCTGCAGGGACGGCTGGTGGCTCAACTCTTAACACTCAAAGCGCTTGCACCGCTGCGGGCTATTACTGGCTCCCTAGCTTGACTGATAGGATTTTAAGCACGATCGGCAGCCAGACTAACTACGGCACGAACACCAATTTCCCCAACATGCAACAACAGCTCACCTACTTGAATGCGGCGAATGTGTTTTTTAATGCGATGAATAAGGCTTTAGAGAAAAATGGAACTAGTGGAGCTAGTGGTGCGACTGGTCAAAATGGTCAAACTTACTCTGAAAACGCTATTAAATACCTTCAAGGCCAACAAACTATTCTCAATAACGCAGCCAACTTGCTCAAGCAAGATGAATTGCTCTTAGAAGCTTTCAACTCTACCGTAGCCGCCAACATTGGGAATAAGGAATTCAATTCGGCCGCTTTTACAGGTTTGGTGCAAGGCATCATTGATCAATCTCAAGCGGTTTATAACGAGCTCACTAAAAACACCATTAGCGGGAGCGCGGTTAATAGCGCTGAGATAAATTCCAACCAAGCTAACGCTGTGCAAGGGCGCGCTAGTCAGCTCCCTAACGCTCTTTATAACGCGCAAGTAACTTTGGATAAAATCAATGCGCTCAATAATCAAGTGAGGAGCATGCCTTACTTGCCCCAATTCAGAGCCGGGAACAGCCGTGCGACGAATATTTTAAACGGGTTTTACACCAAAATAGGCTATAAGCAATTCTTTGGGAAGAAAAGGAATATCGGTTTGCGCTATTATGGTTTCTTTTCTTATAACGGAGCGAGCGTGGGCTTTAGATCCACTCAAAACAGCGTAGGGTTATACACTTATGGGGTGGGGACTGATGTGTTGTATAACATCTTTAGCCGCTCCTATCAAAACCGCTCTGTGGATATGGGCTTTTTTAGCGGTATCCAATTAGCCGGTGAGACCGTCCAATCCACGCTCAGAGATGACCCCAATGTGAAGTTGCATGGGAAAGTCAATAACACGCACTTCCAGTTCCTCTTTGACTTCGGTATGCGGATGAACTTCGGTAAGTTGGACGGGAAATCCAACCGCCACAACCAGCACACGGTGGAATTTGGCGTAGTGGTGCCTACGATTTATAACACTTATTACAAATCCGCAGGGACTACCGTGAAGTATTTCCGTCCTTATAGCGTTTATTGGTCTTATGGGTATTCATTCTAAGAAAGGGGGGAAGAGACAAACATGAAACAAAATTTAAAGCCATTCAAAATGATTAAGGAAAATTTAATGACACAATCTCAAAAAGTAAGATTCTTAGCCCCTTTGAGCCTAGCGTTAAGCTTGAGCTTCAATCCAGTGGGCGCTGAAGAAGATGGGGGCTTTATGACCTTTGGGTATGAATTAGGTCAGGTGGTCCAACAAGTGAAAAACCCGGGTAAAATCAAAGCCGAAGAATTAGCCGGCTTGTTAAACTCTAATACGACAAACAACACCAATACCAATATTGCAGGCACAGGAGACAATGTTGCTGGGACTTTGGGCAACCTCTTTATGAACCAATTAGGCAGTTTGATTGATTTGTATCCCACTTTGAACACTAACGATATCCACCAATGTGGTGCTACTAATAGTGGTAGTAGTGGTAGTGCGACCACTGCAGCCGCTACTACTAACAATAGCCCTTGTTTCCAAGGTAACCTGACTCTTTATAACGAAATGGTTAGCTCTATCAAAACTTTGAGTCAAGACCTCAAAAAAAATGTCTTTCAAGGCAACAACAACACCACGAGCCAAAATCTCTCCAACCAGCTCAGTAAGCTTAACACCGCTAGCGTTTATTTGACTTACATGAACTCGTTCTTAAACGCCAATAACCAAGCGGGTGGGATCTTTCAAAACCACACTAATCAAGCTTATGGGAATGGGGTTACCGCTCAACAAATCGCTTATATCCTAAAGCAAGCTTCAATCACTATGGGGCCAAGCGGTAATGGTGGGGCTGCCGGTGCGTTTTTGGACGCCGCTTTAGCGCAGCATGTTTTCAACTCTGCTAACGCTGGGAATGATTTGAGCGCTAAGGAATTCACTAGCTTGGTGCAAAACATCGTCAATACTTCTCAAAACGCTTTAACGCTAGCCAACAACGCTAACATCAGCAATTCAACAGGTTATCAAGTGAGCTATGGCGGGAATATTGATCAAGCGCGCTCTACCCAACTATTAAACAACACCACAAACACTTTGGCTAAAGTTAGCGCTTTGAATAACGAGCTTAAAGCTAACCCATGGCTTGGGAATTTCGCTGCCGGTAACAGCTCTCAAGTGAATGCGTTTAACGGGTTTATCACTAAAATCGGCTATAAGCAATTCTTTGGAGAAAACAAGAATGTGGGCTTACGCTACTACGGCTTCTTCAGCTATAACGGCGCGGGCGTGGGTAATGGCCCTACTTACAATCAAGTCAATTTGCTCACTTATGGGGTGGGGACTGATGTGCTTTACAATGTGTTTAGCCGCTCTTTTGGTAGCCGAAGTCTTAATGCGGGCTTCTTTGGGGGGATCCAACTCGCAGGGGATACTTACATCAGCACGCTAAGAAACAGCCCTCAGCTTGCGAGCAGACCTACAGCGACAAAATTCCAATTCTTGTTTGATGTGGGGCTACGCATGAACTTTGGTATCTTGAAAAAAGACTTGAAAAGCCATAACCAGCATTCTATAGAAATCGGCGTGCAAATCCCTACGATTTACAACACTTATTATAAAGCTAGTGGCGCTGAAGTGAAATACTTCCGCCCTTATAGCGTGTATTGGGTCTATGGCTACGCCTTCTAAAAAAGCTCAAGGCCTTTTATAGGCTTTGAACGAACTCTTTATAACCCCCCACTTTAAAAACAACCCAAAAATCCCTATCAAATGTTGTCAAATAGTGGGATTAACCCCTAAGAGTGCTTAAAAATTTGCTTGCACAAGTTCTTTTACTATGTTTGTTATGTTTATTTTAAAATGCGCCTTGGAGTGTTTTTAACTTGCTGCGATTAGGCTTTGAACGAACTCTTTATAACTCCTATTTTAAAAACAACCTAAAATATTTATCAAATAATCAAATAGTAGGATTAACCCCCCTAAAAGAACGCTTAAAAATAAGAACGCTTAATTAAAAGCTACCACTCACAAAAAGCTTAACGCTCAAGGCTTATTGAGATTTTAAAACGCTTTATTAAAAACTTTTGAAAAGCTTTGAGCGCTTCAAAGCTCTTTTATATTTAAATTGTGAATCGATCAAACGCTAAAGGCGTTTGGATTTCTGTGGTTTAAAACTTTGTTTTATGGTTCTAAATTTTATGGTAAAACCCATTTTTAAGGGGATAAGGAGCATTTTGAAACCCCCCACAACCCACCAACTAAATCCCCTTAACCTCTAGGAAGTGCTTTTAAAAAACGAGCTACACAAAGTCTTTTATACTCAGATTTTAAAAAATGCCTTGGAGTGTTTTTAACTTGCTGCGATTTGATTGAAAATCAAAACTTCAGCGTGAGGTTGGTCATCATGTAACTTCTGTCTTGGTAATTAGCGCTAAAGTCGCCATCAGGGTTATTGAACTTGGGCGCTCCAAAATACCCTGCTTGATACCCTTTATTGATCCTAGCCCCATAATAAGTGATCCTAAAGTTAAGGAGAACCGATTCAGTGAACGCATAGCTCGCATTGAATTGCAAGGAATATTCATTAGCCCTCCCCACTTGCCCTAACGCATTCTTATTCGCATGAGAGACGCGCCCAAAAACATGCCATGCGAAACGCTTGTGGATTCCTCCAACCGAAGTGTAAAAAGTGAAAGTGTTCGCGTTAGTGATCGCATCAGCCAGCCCATCATAAGCCGTATTATCCCAAAAATCATAGCCGATCATTCCGGCATGCCTGGTCGTTACTGAGATTTCATTACTGATATAGGAAGTGTTATTACCCCTTGGCATCGTGTGAGAGCCTAAAAAAGCGTCTGAATTGCCAAAGGTGTTATAAAAGCCAATGGACCAGTTGAAATTATCCCACCAAAAAACCTGGCGGATATTCAAAGTAACGCCATTCCTCCCTAACAACGAGCCATGAGGCGTGCTGTCTTTCAAACTATAAGTGTTTGTTTCTGGGTTATACCACCCCCTATAATATAAGGGGAAAGTTGTCATGATCATGCTTTGAGAACGAAAGCCTACGTTTTCAAAATTCCTATTCGTGTCATAGACTAGCTTAAAACCGGGAGCGTTATAAGTTTTAGGCGCAAAATAATAAAAAAATTGAGCGTCTAATCCTTTGTAAGAATAAGTCGTGGTGATCCCATGCCAGCCATAATTGATGAAATCATTGCTGTTACTAGGATTGCCTCCCTTTTTTAAATAAGGCACTGTCGCAAAAAACTCATAAATCCAAGAGTTAAACGCCAAACCTCTCCCAAAAGAGCTCCACCACCAAAACCTTAACCTTTGCGTCTCAGTCTTATAGGGCTGATAATACACTTCCCACCCTTGATTCGATCCGCTCATAAAATCAATATTCGCTTCATAACGCCCCACTTTAAACCCAAAAACATCTTTATAATCGTATCGTAAAAAAGCGGTATCCACCACATAAGGCCTTGCATGATAGCTCGCTGATTGAGAAGTCCCCGCATAAGCAGGGCCAAGATACTTATTGAAAAAGTATCCATGATAGCCCCCAATGAAATTCTGTTCCTTAAAACAT
>NZ_MTWR01000081.1:0-361 GCF_001998165.1 Helicobacter pylori
TGTGAATTACCCAACCGCTAAAGCGATTGGGCTTTTTCTTGCTTCATCGCTCCATAACTAGCTAGATCTAATATGTTGCCATATTTAGAACTAACCCCATTAGAGGAAGCTCCACAAGCTTTGATGCACCCATTAGTGTGATGAGTGTAATCGCTTCGGATAATCCCTACCCTAGCTTTATCTGTCTTTACTTTATGCCTCTCATCTAGCATGCCTAAAGCGTAGTTTCTGATATTGACGCTCGCATTGTAATCTCTGTGGTGTGTGGTTTGACAATGAGGGCAAGTGAATTTGGTGATCCTCTCATGTTTTTTGCCTGTATTGAACCCACAATAAGAACACAATTGAGAGCATCTAACTA
>NZ_MTWR01000082.1:0-1164 GCF_001998165.1 Helicobacter pylori
TTCTATCGCTTATTTAGAACTAGATCCTAGAGATTTTAACGTTACAGAAGAATGGCAAAAAGAAAATCTAAAAATACGCTCTAAAGCTCAAGCTAAAATGCTTGAAATGAGGCATTTAAAACCAGACCCACAAGCCCACCTTTCAACCTCTCAAAGCCTTTTGTTCCTTCAAAAAATATTTGCTGATGTTAGTAAAGAAATAGAAGCAGCTGCTAATACCGAGAAAAAAGTAGAAAAAGCGGGTTATGGTTATAGTAAAAGGATGTAGGCACAAGAAAACAAGAACACCATAAAATCGTTTTTAGCTTCTAGGAGACATCAATCAATTTCTTGCCATAGAAAAATCGCTTATTATTATTCCCTTTAAAAGGGTGTGAGTTTAAGGTATAAGGAAAACTTGTATCAAGTTTTATTGGAATGGATTAGAAAAATCTGATTGGATTGACCCTCACAATTTTTCAAACCAATTGTTTAATAGCGGTTAAATATGGCTATATACACTACAATAATAAGATTTTGAAAAGTGAGATTGTTTTTTTGAAAGGATTTAAATGCCTATTATAAGGGTTTTAGTAATGCTTGCAACAATGATGATGAAGTTAGGAAAAACGGCAAAAGAAAAGAAAGTTTTTAAGAATGTGGGAATGTCTGTAATGGGGATTGCTTTTTGGGAAGCGATAAAAGACTCGATAAAAAAACAAATTAAAAAAAGCAATTGGATATGCGGGAATGTTAAGACTGCGGATGATTATTTAAAAACGCATCCTAACTCATGGTTTAATTCAGCAATAGGTGTAACAGCTTTAACAGCCATGCTTATGAATGTGTGTTTTGCTGATGACCAATCCAAAAAGGAAGTGGCTGAAACTCAAAAGGAAGCTGAAAATGCTAGGGATAGAGCAAACAAGAGTGGGATAGAACTGGAACAAGAACAACAAAAGACAAGCAATATAGAGACTAATAACCAAATAAGAGTAGAACAAGAAAAACAAAAGACAAGCAACATAGAGACTAATAACCAAATAAAAGTAGAACAAGAAAAACAAAAGACAAGCAATATAGAGACTAAAAAAAAAAAAAAAGTAAAACAAGAACAACAAAAGACAAGCAATAAAAGAAAAAAAAATCAAGCTAAAAAAAAATAAAAACAAGAAAGAAAAAAAA
>NZ_MTWR01000083.1:0-4040 GCF_001998165.1 Helicobacter pylori
AAAGAGAGCGAGATTTTTGGCTCAAATTCCAGGAGCGGATTATTAGAGGCTTATAACACGCAGATTTTAGCCAAGCTCCCTTTAGAGCCTAAAGTGCGTTTAGGGGGGGATAAGGGCGAAATCGTGTATTTTTTTTAAAAGATTGACGCCTACAACTTCTTTAGCGTCTTTTTTAGAGAGTGTGGGGAAAATAGGGCCTACCCCTAAATAGGCTACGCTGTCTAAATGGCGCGCTTTTAGGGCTTGCTCTAAAGTATTGACGCTCAAACCGATAAAAAGGCGCTTTTGGCATAAAGCGATTACCTCTTCTATAGCCATGTCTTCTTGCCCCACATGCACGCCATCAGCCTTTAATTCTAGCGCGAGTCGCACCTCATCATTAATAATAAAAGGCGTACCGTATTTTTTGCATAATTTTTGACACTCTAGGGCTAATCGTTTGATTTCAACAGGATCTTGTAAAGCCAAATCGCCTTTTTGGCGGAATTGAAACGCTGTGATTTTAGATTGTAAAGCTAATTCTAAAGTGTCTAAAAGTGCGTTTGTCCTATCGCCTTTTATATGGTGGAAATCTTGCGAACCAGCCACAAACATGAGTTTCAAACAATCCGCATCAAACATGCTTTTTGATGCTCCACAAATTCAAAGGCCCATGCCCATGCCCAATGTTTAAAGGGTTTTGAATGATGATAGTTAAAAGCTCTTTAGCCTTTGAAATAGCGTTTTTTAAATCCAGCCCTTGAGCGAGTAAGCCCACAATCAAGCTAGACAGAGTACAACCCGTGCCATGCGTGTTTTTGGTGTTGAATCGCTTGGCGTTTAGGATAAATTCAGCGTCTTCTAAAAACACCCAATCGTTGCTAAATTCCCCTTGAAAACGCTCTGTATGCCCCCCTTTAATCACAGCGTTTTTAACGCCTAAATCCCTTAAAACGCCCATCGCTTTTGAAGCGCTTTTATTATCTCGCACTTGAACGCCTGTGAGCGCATAGACTTCAGGGAGGTTAGGGGTTAGTAAATTGGTTTTAGGTAAAAGGCGTTTTTTTAAGCTTAGAATCGCCTCTTCTTCTAAAAGCAAAGCCCCATTCTTTGCCACCATCACCGGATCTAAAACGCACAACCCAAAATCGCAAGTTTCTAAAGTGTCCGCTACGCATTCAATGATTTGAGCGTTGCATAACGCTCCCATTTTGAACGCCTTGATAGAAAAATCATCTCTAATGGCTAGGATTTGCGCTTTCACGCTCTCTACACTCAATGGATAAACCCCATGCACGCCCTGTGTGTTTTGCGCGGTGATGCAAGTGATCACGCTTGTCCCAAACACGCCCAAAGTTTGAAACGCTTTCAAATCGGCCTGTATCCCAGCGCCCCCACCGCTATCGCTGCCAGCGATGCTTAAAACTTGCGGATAAATTTTCACAATACTTCCTTAATAAGGCTGTTTTCTAACTTTATGGGCAAGCTTAGAGCGTCTAAAAAATAAAACAAGAACGAACCATTAGAGCCGTTATTTTCTAACGCTTTTTTTTGCGCATTAAAAGCGGCTTGTTTATAGAAAGCGCAAAGTTGCGCCATAGAATCTAAGGGGTCTTTTTTCAAACCTAAAAAGCTCGCACATGCTGCTGTATGCAAACACCCAGCCCCAGTAATGACAGCCAAATACTCGCTCCCTCCACTGATGCTCAAAACTTTTTTCCCATCGCTCACATAATCTGTTTTACCCGTCATTACCGCTATCACAGAATATTTTTGAGCCGCTCGTTTGACAATTTCTATAGGCGTAGCGGAATGCTTGGAATCTAACCCCTTACTTTCGCAAGAAATACCCACTAAAGAGCCCAATTCTGCAGCATTACCCCTAAGCGCGCTAATCCCACCACTTTTCAAAAGCTCTAAACTTGTGTCATAGCGCAAAGCGCTCGCTGAACACCCCACAGGATCTAACACGATGGGTTTGTTCAAAGCCTTGTAATGTTTGATAGCCTCTTTAGCGCATAAAATGGTGCGTTCATTGAGAGTGCCAATATTAATAGCGAGCGCGTCAGAAATTTTCGCTAAATCTGGCATTTCAGCAATGGCATCGCTCATTAAAGGCGATGCCCCTAAAGCTAATAAACCATTAGCCACAAATTGCGCCACCACATAATTGGTGATATTATGCACTAAGGGGCGTTTTTGTCGTAATTCTTTTAACACCACAAGCCTCCTTAAAATTTCTTTTATTTTACAAAAAATCCATTAAACGGCGCTTTTTTTGAGCCTTAATACAAAAGCGTTCATGAACTATTTTTCATTAACCTCATCTTTTTTAATTCTTTTTAAATATAGCGCTAGTGAGATCACAAAAGCGGTGGAAAAAACGAGAAAGGCTTGCAGCGACTTTTTCTTTCACCTCCTGATAGCGCGAATTTTTGTCAAATCTGGAGGGTTTTTCTTCAATGATTTCAGGGAATTTTGTCCCGCTGAAATCAATTTCGCCCCCCCTAAAGGCATGCTGCATGAACGAATAGGCTTTTTCTTCATTCAAGCGGTTTTCTTCTATGATATTTTGGAATTCCTCTTCTCTTTTTTGGTGGATATAATCTTGAAAATGCGCATGGATTTCTTGGTCTTTGTTGTATTTGTCAATGAAATCCATGATCAAATCTTTTTTATTCCTTAACTCTATGCTGGAGTTGATGATTGGCTCTATTTTGGTTTTAACGCCTTGAATTTCCACCCCATGCTCTTTAGCGAATTTTTCAATCAAATTCAAAATATAGTCAATATTGACTTCCACTTGCTTAATGAGTTCAATTTCAAAAATCAAATCGTCGTTAATCTCTTCTTTATCCCTCCCTTTTTCTGACCTCATTTCATCGTAAAAATCAAGGTATTTGCTTTGATAGTCTTGAAAATCCCTGGGGTTGATGTGATCGTCTTTGTTGAAATTTTCAAAGCTGTTTAAAATATTTTCCAATTTCAAAATCTTGCCAAAAAGCTTGATGAAATCCTTTTTCTGGCTTTCTGAAATGATTGGCTCTTTTAGGGGAAATTCAGTTAAAAGCCTTCCAATCAAACCCTCATAGCCCTCGTATTCTTTGTTATTATCTGTGTAGCCTTTCAAATAATCTTCATATCTTCTTAATAGTGCAATAGATTGAGCGTCCTTGTTGCCAAAAAGCATGAGCGCATCATTTAAATCCTGCTCTAAATCCCTAAAACACACGATATTCCCATGCGTTTTAACGCTATCTAAAATGCGGTTTGCGCGGGAAAAAGCCTGAATTAGCCCATGGTATTTCAGGTTTTTATCCACCCAAAGGGTGTTGAGCCTTGTAGCGTCAAACCCAGTAAGAAACATGTTTGCCACCAGTAAAAGATCGATTTGGCGCTCTTTCATTTTTTGAGAAAGATCCTTATAATAGCTTTGGAATTTTTGATCCGAAGTGTCAAAAGAAGTTTTAAACATCCCATTATAATCCGCAATCGCGCCCTCTAAAAAATCCCTTGAGCTTTTGTCTAGCCCACTAGCGCTTTCATTGTTTTCATCTTCTAGCGCTTCAATTTCTTCATTAGCGCTATAACTGAAAATGGCAGCGATTTTAAGATCGTGTTTTTCTTCTTTAAAGGCTTGGTAGTATTTTTTCAGCGCTTCTATACCAGAGCATGCCAGAATGGAATTGAATCTTTTATTTTTAGTGGCTTGATTGAAACGCTCTACAATGCATTTAGTAATTTTTTTGATCCTCCTAGTATCTAAAAGGGCGCTTTTTTCATCAACCGCTCTAACCTCTTTATCTTTAATGCCCTCTTTAGCTTTAATGGTGTTGTGGTATTCCACCCTAAAGGGCAAAACATTTTTATCCCTGATCGCATCAATAATGGTGTATTGGTGGAGGCATTTCCCAAACTTTTGCTCCGTTGTGCCTAACGGGTTGTTTTTATCGCAATTAGCTGCAAAAATGGGCGTGCCAGTAAAGCCAAAAAGGTGGTATTTTTTAAACGCTTTAGTGATAGCTTGATGCATAGAGCCTAACTGACTGTTCCTTAAAACA
>NZ_MTWR01000084.1:0-8254 GCF_001998165.1 Helicobacter pylori
GAGGTTTTCGGCGAGTGCTTTCATTTTATTATAAGTTTCTCGTTTCATAAAACATTGTTGTAATCCTGTGCAGTTCCCATCTTTATGGATTCTTCCAAGAGGAGCATTAGATCCATCATTAAAATTGTTCACAAAAAAACTGAGAGCGTTCCCTGCATAAAGACTCCAAAAAGCCAATACCGAAGTGATAACAGCTTGCGTGGTGTTGTAGATGGGCGATGTTTCTTTGTTTGTGTGGTTGTTACTCGCAAAGCTTTTTAAATCGCTTAAAGCATTGTTGACAGCCTGACTGTTGTTCGCCGTTTGAATGCTTTGTTTTAACGAAGCCAATTGGGCTAAAGATTGGCTCAATTGCTCGTATTTTTCGTTCAAATTTTTCAATTCGCCGGTGTTTTTAACCATTTGCACCGCTTCACCGATTTGATAGCCGGCGCTCACAAAAAAGCCGTTGTCTTCAGCGTTTAAGAGCGATGAAGCGAGAGAGAGAGAGTAAAAATTGTTTTTTCATAAAAGTGTTCCTTAAAGTAATTTTTTTATTGTAAACATGAATAGAAATGAAAATTTATTTACAATATGTTTAACTTTACCATAAATTTATTGGATTTCAAAAAAAAAAAAAAAAAAAAAGATTTTGGGGTGTTTTTTAACTATTTATCTTTAGAGTGTTAATTTTTGTAATAATGAAACCATCTTTTGAATCTTATAAGCAATATTTAATGAGAACAGAATTTTGATAACGCTTAACAGAACGCATTTACCCCAAACGCTAAAAGCGTTTAGGATTCTGCTTAAAGAATTTGAAGCTTTGATAGAGAGAGTGGTGTGGTTTAAGCTTTAGTGCTTATCGCTGTGATCTTCATCATGGTGGTCATGGTCTTTATCGTCATGATCTTTGTCATGTTTTTTGCCATGCTTCTTGCCATGCTTATCGTGTTTGTGCTTTTTCCCATGCTTGCATGATCTCAATCCAAAATCATCATCCATGTCTTCCATGTTGCCTTTTTTAAGCGCTTCTTTAATGGCTTTTTGGCGGGCTTCAAAATCCGCCACGGTCATTTTGTCTGTGTTTTTAACTGCATATTCATGCAATTGTTTATGAAACGCCTTTCTCTTGTCTTCAGGCATCTTTTCCATGCGTTTTTTCAACTCTTTTGTGTAATCCACAATATCCTGCGGAGCGACAATGCCAGCCATTTTAGCCAAATCTTCATCGCTTGTTTTGCTGAAATCCTTGGCGTTTAAAGCCACAAATAACAACGCGCTAACAGAAAGTATTTTCAACGCTTTTTTCATGTTTTATCCTTTTAAATTAAATTTTATCTCACTTAGGAGAGCAATGTTCGTCTTTTTTTTTAACAGCCCTACACCAAACTTTTCTCGTATCGCCGCTGCAAACGCTCACATTAAGTCCTTTTGCCTTGATTTCTTCAGCGCTCAAACCTTTGGTTTTTTCTTCTAATTCTTTACGCACTTCTTCACGCATTTTTTTGAAATCCTCTTCACTCATTTTGGAAAGATTCTTCCTAGCGATCCGGCTGAAATTCGCACGGAATTTCTTAGCGTCCTCAGCGTTTAAAGCTTTAAGGCGTTTAGACACTTCCATGCGATAATCAATCGCTTCATTAGAAGGCAGAGTGCCTGCTAATTTTAAAAGTTCCTCGTTTTTGAGTTGCGAAAAATCCCTAGCGCCTAAAACCTGTAATCCAAGCAAAGCTAACAGGCAAAAAGCCAAACTCCTTCTCATTCCCAATCCCTTGTTGTCTAAATTTTTGCCGCATGACGACAGCAAATTTTGGCATTTTACCATGTTAATCTTAACTTATTCTCAAATGCCACTAAGAGCGCTAAAAAATGGGGTTTTTAAATTTCGTGCAACCATTGTGTATCATCATTTAATTTTTATTTATAAAGGTCGTTTTAAACCCTAAAATTTTAAAATATCGTTTTTGAATTTTTGATAGTAGTGCTGATGGTTTTGGCTTATTTTGAGTGAAAGGATTTAAGCAAGATGTTTGTGGTTTTTATAGAAGGTTTTGGTTTAGCGATTTCTTTGTGCGCGGCGGTGGGGGCGCAATCCTTGTTTATTGTGGAAAGAGGCATGGCTAGGAACTATGTGTTTTTGATTTGCACTCTGTGTTTTATGTGCGATATTGTGTTAATGAGCATGGGCGTGTTTGGCGTGGGGGCTTATTTTGCGAAAAATCTTTATTTGAGCTTGTTTTTGAATTTATTTGGGGCGGTTTTTACCGGATTTTACGCTTTTTTAGCTTTAAAAACCCTTTTTCAAACCTTTAAAAAGAAGCAAGTCCAAACCCCCAAAAAACTATCCTTAAAAAAGACCTTATTATTCACTTTAGGCGTTACCCTACTCAACCCGCAAGTGTATTTGGAAATGGTGTTTTTAATTGGCGCGAGCGCTTTGTCTTTTGATTTAGCGCAAAAATTTGTCTTTTTAGCCGGCACTTTATCAGCGGCTTTTTCTTGGCTTTTATTGTTATGCACTTTATCGTTGCGTTATGGCTCCAAACTTTTAAACAACCAAAAAATCTTTATGGGCGTGAATCTCTTTGTAACCGCTATCATGGGAACGCTTAGTATTAATTTATTTAAAGATTTTTTAGCGCTATTGAGTCAAACCTAAAAAGGGGCTAGTTTTAAGTCATTTTGCATTACAATACTCCTAAATGAGTTTTAAGGATTACAATCAATATGCAAGTTTTAGCGTTAAAATACCGCCCCAAACATTTTAGCGAGCTAGTCGGTCAAGAGAGCGTGGCTAAAACGCTTTCTTTAGCCCTAGACAACCAGCGTTTGGCTAACGCTTATTTATTCAGCGGGTTAAGAGGTTCAGGCAAAACCAGCTCTTCTAGGATTTTTGCTAGGGCTTTAATGTGTGAAACAGGGCCAAAGGCTGTGCCTTGCGATACTTGCATCCAATGCCAGAGCGCTTTAAACAACCACCATATAGATATTATAGAAATGGACGGGGCGTCTAATAGGGGGATTGATGATGTCCGTAATCTCATAGAGCAAACCCGCTACAAACCAAGCTTTGGGCGTTATAAAATCTTTATCATTGATGAAGTGCATATGTTCACCACCGAAGCGTTTAACGCGCTATTAAAGACTTTAGAAGAGCCTCCTAGCCATGTGAAATTCCTTTTAGCGACAACGGACGCTTTGAAATTGCCCGCTACCATACTCAGTCGCACCCAGCATTTTAGGTTTAAAAAAATCCCTGAAAATTCCGTTATTTCTCATTTAAAAACCATTTTAGAAAAAGAACAAGTGAGCTATGAAGCAAGCGCATTAGAAAAACTCGCTCACAGCGGGCAAGGGAGCTTGAGGGACACGATCACTCTTTTAGAGCAAGCCATCAATTATTGCGATAACGCTATTACAGAAAGCAAGGTGGCTGAAATGTTAGGGGCGATTGATCGGAGCGTTTTAGAAGATTTTTTTCAAAGTTTAATCAACCAAGATGAAGCGCGATTACAGGAGCGTTATGCCATTTTAGAAAATTATGAAACCGAGAGCGTTTTAGAAGAAATGATGCTTTTTTTGAAAGCGAAATTATTAAGCCCTGATTCTTATTCTATCCTTTTAATAGAGCGTTTTTTTAAAATCATTATGAGCAGTTTGAGCCTTTTAAAAGAAGGGGCAAATGCCAGTTTTGTGCTGTTGTTATTGAAAATGAAATTCAAAGAAGCTTTGAAACTCAAAGCCCTAGACGATGCGATTTTGGAATTAGAACAAAGCAAAGAAAGCGTTTTTAAACCAATAAATCAAAACGCTAACGCCCCTAAACAAGAACCCAAAAGCACAGAAAGAATAGAGGGCACAGAAAAAAGAGAGGGCGCAGAAAAAAGAGAGGGCACAGAAACCCCGCAAACTCCCATGCTTTCAGCCAAAGATCGCATTTTTCACAACCTTTTCAAACAAGTTCAAACATTGGTTTATGAGCGCAACTATGAATTAGGGGCGGTGTTTGAAAAAAATATCCGTTTCATTGATTTTGACAGCCAGACTAAAACCTTGACTTGGGAGTCTTTAGCCACTGATAAGGATAAGGAGCTTTTAAGAGAACGATTTAAAATCGTGAAAAGTATCGTTGATGGGGTTTTTGGAAAGGGCGAAAATATCAAAATCGCTTTAAAAAATCATTTGGAAAATAAAAGTGCTTTAGAAGTGGTTAAAGAGTTTAAATTCCCTTATTCAAAGCCTAAACCAACCACCGAAACGACGGCTGAAACTAAAGAAAATGAAACTAAAGAGGCGGCTGAAAAAGAAACTAAAGAAAAAGAGATTAAAGAAAACGACACTAAAGAGGTTCAAGAAACCCAACCAAAAGAAACCCCTACAGCCTTGCAAGAATTCATGGCTAACCATTCTGATCTCATTGAAGAGATTAAAAGCGAGTTTGAAATCAAAAGCGTGGAATTGTTATGAGAGCGCATTTAGACGAGTTAGACAAAGTGGCTACTGCAATTTTAAAAGATGATTTTAAGGGGGTGGTGCTTTTAAAGGGCGTTGTGGGGAGTGGTAAAACGACTTTGGTTCAAGCGTGCTTGAAACACTTGGGTTTAGACATTCAAGCGACTTCGCCCACCTTTAGCCTGATGCATGCTTATAGCGAGAGTGTGTTCCATTATGATTTTTACATGCGCGATTTAGAGGCTTGCTTGGAGCTTGGCATGTTGGAGTGCTTGTTAGAAAAGGGGATCCATTTTGTGGAATGGGGCGATGAAAAATTAGAAAAAATTTTAAAAAAATACGATTTAGCTATTAAGGTTGTGGAAATCAAAACCGAATCAACCAGCCGTTTTTATACGATAAAGATCGCTTAAAGGGTCGCTTGAATGGATATTTTAAAAGCAGAGCATTTAAACAAACAGATTAAAAAAACCAAAATCGTTTCAGACGTTTCTTTAGAAGTGAAAAGCGGCGAAGTGGTGGGGCTTTTAGGGCCTAATGGGGCGGGTAAAACCACCACCTTTTACATGATATGCGGGCTTTTAGAGCCTAGTGGGGGGAGCGTTTATTTAAACGATGTGAATCTAGCTAAATACCCCTTACACAAGCGTTCTAACTTAGGCATAGGCTACTTGCCCCAAGAATCCAGCATTTTTAAAGAATTGAGCGTGGAAGAGAATCTAGCCCTAGCAGGGGAGACCACTTTTAAAAACTCTAAAGAGAGCGAAGAAAAAATGGAAAGCTTGCTTGATGCTTTTAATATCCAAGCCATAAGAGAGCGCAAAGGCATGAGCTTGAGTGGGGGAGAAAGAAGGCGTGTAGAAATCGCTAGGGCTTTAATGAAAAACCCTAAATTCGTGCTATTAGACGAGCCTTTTGCGGGCGTGGATCCGATTGCGGTGATTGACATTCAAAAGATTATTGAGAGCTTGATTGGATTAAACATTGGCGTGTTGATTACTGATCACAATGTGCGAGAGACTTTGAGCGTGTGCCACAGGGCGTATGTGATCAAAAGCGGCACGCTTTTGGCGAGCGGGAACGCTAATGAAATTTATGAAAACGCTTTGGTGCGTAAGTATTATTTAGGGGAAAATTTTAAGGTGTGAATATGGCGATCTTACGTGCAAACCTTAGCCCTAAAAACAAATTAAACGCTACCTTAAAAGGGTGGCTACCTATTTTGCAAAGCGAGCTTGAAGATTTAGAAGAAGTGTTGAAACAAAACGCTTTAGATAATCCCTTAATCAAAATTGAAAACAAACGCATCAAAAATTTTAGCGATCGCTTTAATCCTAAAAAGAATAGCGATCATTTAGAAAATTTCGCAATCGCATCTAAAAGCCTTTTTGAAACCTTAGAAGCTCAAATCATTCCCCCCATCTTTCCCACTGAAACCTCTCAAAAAATCGCTATGGATATTATCAGCGGGCTGGATAGTGAAGGGTATTTTGAAGAAAACATTGAAGAAAGGGCTAAAATTTTAGGGGTGGAGAGCGAAGTTTATGAAAAAGTGCGCAAGCGTTTTAGTTACCTTAATCCCGCTGGCATTGGCGCTAAAGACGTGAAAGAGAGCTTTTTATTCCAATTAGAGGGTAGGGAATTGGACAATAACGAGCTTTATGAAGAAGCGCGAAAGATCATTTTAAATTTAGAAAAACACCATGAATTTTCTAAAGATTTTTATTATGAAAAGGCTTTAAAGATTTTAAAATCCTTTAAAAACCCCCCAGCTATTGAGTTTTTAGAAAAAGAAATAGAAGTCATTCCTGAGCTTTTTATTTTAGAAGTGGATAATGAAATGATTGTGCGTTTGAACGATGAGAGCTACCCGACGATCAGTTTAGAAGAAAATCGCTTTAAGGATAGCGATTATTTGAAAGACAAATTAAAAGAGGCTAAAGATTTGATTGATGCGTTAAATTTGAGAAAAGCCACGATTTATAAAATCGGTCTGATGCTTTTAGAGTATCAATACGATTTTTTTAAGGGTAAGGAATTGCGCCCTTTAAAATTATTGGATTTAGCCAATGAGTTTAACCACTCTGTAAGCACGATTTCAAGGGCCATTTCTAATAAATATTTGGCATGCGAAAGGGGGGTTTTCCCTATTAAACATTTCTTTAGCATCGCCTTAGACAATAGCGAGACTTCAAACGCTGTGATTAAAGACTATCTTTTAGAATTGATTAAAAACGAAGACAAAAAAGAGCCTTTGAGCGACGCTAAGATTTTAGAACTCATTGAAGAAAAATTCCATTTGAAAATGGTAAGAAGAACGATCACCAAATACCGCCAATTGCTCAACATCGCTTCTTCAAGCGAGAGGAAAAGGCTCTATTTGATGCGTGCTTGAAAACCATGATTTTAGGGCTTATTCTTATTGAGTATCATTTGCCCTTGTATGCGTGTGAGTTCAAACTCTTGGGATACTTTGGCGAGTTGGTATAAGATTTCTGTATTGTGCGTGTCTAAAGCCTTAATGTAAGCCTCTTTTTGTCCTTTGGTGATCACAAATGGTATTAAGTTTTGCTCTAAAACGCTATAAAAGATTAGCATTCTGCCCACCCTACCATTACTATCGCTAAAAGGGTGTATCCTTTCAAACAAAATGTGTTGTTCTAAAATAGCTTTTAGTTTTTCTTCTTTATCTTGTAAGGTTTTCATCTTATAATTGAGATTATCGCACCATTCTTTCATAGCCATAGGCACTTGAAAATGGGGGGTCGTTTCAAAACTAGCTCCTAAAATGGTATTATCAGTCGTTTTGAAAGCCCCCTTATTGGGGAGTAAAAAATTCATTAAAATCCCATGCAACTCCCTTATAAAAAAACTATCCATGCTTTGTCTTTTATTCAGGTTTTCTAACAGAAAGAAGAGCATGTTTTGATAGTTTTTCACTTCAAAGAAGGCTCTTTGGGGCATTTCTCTAGGAATGTATTCAGTGGTTAAAATACTTATGGTTTCAGCAAGGCTCAAAGGATTGTTTTCAATAGCAGTGCTATGATAGCCATGCGAATGGTTAAATCCATAGCGTAATCGTTAAATTCTAGTAATTCTTTATAGTTCATTATTTAAAATCCCTAAACAATTTCCCTAAATCCAAATCAAGCAGTTCCGTTTGGGATCGCAATTCTAAAAGGTTTTGAGCCCCTTTAATCAAATCGTTACTGGAAATGCCATGAGAAAGAGAGATTTGGGCTTCTAAAAACGCGCTCAAATGATCGCACACCTTTAAAAGCTCTCCGCAAACCCCAAGATATTCATCGCTGTTATAAAGCGTGAACAATTCTTCAGCGTCTTTAGTGAAAATGATTTTGTTAGACTTGTCTTTGCAGCGGTTTTTAAACTCGTTTTCGGTGAAATATTTCAAATCTTCTTGAACGCCCAAAGACACAAAGGAATAGACTTTGTTTTGCATTTCTTTTTTTTCAATTTCTTTAATGCAGTGATCAAGCCCTGCAACGCTTTGTTTGATGGGTGTGATAATGTCTCGGGTTAAAATCTCGGGTAAATCATGGAAAAGCCCGCCCAAAAAATGATTGATCCGCATGCTTTTACAAGCTTTTAAATCAAAACTCAATAAATACCCCATAATCGCCACGCATAAGGTATGCCCTAGGACACTGGTTTGTGGCACTCTTGGAGTTTGGCTCCAGCGCTTTTGGAAACGCAACTGCCCAAACATGCTCACCAATTTTTTCAGATCTTCTTTTTCCCCAAAAAGCCCTTCAAACAAATGCTCGTTATTGTGGAGTTGCTTGTCAATTTTATCTTTAAT
>NZ_MTWR01000085.1:0-783 GCF_001998165.1 Helicobacter pylori
AATAAGCAAACACATAATTGAGGTACACGCTATAGAGCCTTCGGTATTCTAGCTTAGTGCCTAGAAAAGAATAGTAATTCGTGGTAATGGTAGGGATTTTAATGCCTAATTCAATGCCATGTTGCGCGGAATGTTCGCTGTCTTTTTTCTTAGCTGTAGCGAGATTGGTTCTCAAACCCAAATTGAACAAGAATTGGAAATTGGAGGTATTGACTTTCGCGCTATAAGGGTTATTGAACGCTGTCAAATTCACGTATTGAGAATTAAGCCATGTAGTCCCTGCTAGTTGGATACCTCCAAAAAGACCCACAGAAAGCTTGTTGTTCTTTCTTGTGATGCTATCGTTGATAATATTCACTAACAAATCGCTCCCACCGCCATAAGTCCAAATATCAGAAGACGAATTGAAAAAGCTGGATTTGATATAGCCGTGGTTGTAATCAAAAAAGCCATAATACCTTAACCCCCATCTTTTGCTTTCGCCAAAGAATTGCTTATAGCCCACTTGCACGCCAAGCCCGTTCAAAGCGCCGTTATTGTTTTGAGAGCTGATCATGCCCACTTTTTTAAAGGGGTTATTGCTCATCGCTGCTAAAGCTTGGTTAAGATTGGATTGCTGCTCTGGGTTGATTTGGTAGTTGTATTGGCCTGCTGCTGGGGCGTTTTGATCGTAAGGTAGCGTAACAATGTCTTTTGTATTGACTTGGTTATAGGGAAGTTTAGAAATCTCTTGGCTTAGATTTTTGGAGTAGCTTTAGCCGGCTTGTTTTTTTATCTATGTGG
>NZ_MTWR01000086.1:0-327 GCF_001998165.1 Helicobacter pylori
TAAAGAACAGAAAGATTTCATTAAATACGCAGAACAAAATTGCCAAGAAAAACATAATCAATTCTTTATTAAAAAAGGAGGAATTAAGGCTGGTATTGGTATAGAAGTAGAAGCTGAATGCAAAACCCCTAAACCCACAAAAACCAATCAAACCCCTATCCAGCCAAAACACCTCCCAAACTCTAAACAACCCCGCTCTCAAAGAGGATCAAAAGCGCAAGAGCTTATCGCTTATTTGCAAAAAGAACTAGAATTTCTGCCCTATTCACAAAAAGCTATCGCTAAACAAGTGGATTTTTATAAACCAAGTTCTATCGCTTATTTAGA
>NZ_MTWR01000087.1:0-4316 GCF_001998165.1 Helicobacter pylori
AATAATTCCCAAATCGTCATTGATGTGTCTAAGAATGTGAATCAGTCTTCATTGAATGGGAATGTTACTTTCAATCATTCCAGGCTTTCAGTCAAGCCCAACGCTGCTATTAATATTGGGGATAGCCAAACCCAAACGACTTTAGAAAACGCTTCAAGCCTTTCTTTTTACAACAACAGCGTGGCGAATTTTAACGGCGCAACCGGCTCCCCAAGTGTTAGAAGTTACCTGACCTGGATTGGTGCCCCTACGCTCACCCCCTTGCACTTCATAACACACCCCTAAAGAGTCTGATACAAAATTTTTAGGGATTTTTTCAAAGTTTTTCACCACCTGTTCGGCTTGGTTTAAAATCTCTGCTTGGGCTTGCGCGTTTTTGAGCATGCTTTCGGCAAAGCTAGCGTCTGTGTAAGGGTTGAATGGTTTTCCAGCATCCAAGTTGTTTTGATTTTGCGCATTTTCACTAACGATTTTACTTTGCACGACAGCTTCTTGCGCGTTAGCGATCATGCCTTGGATAGCGCTGATTTCATTAGCAAACATCCCGCACATTGTCCCATTGCCGCTTATCCCTGCCCAATAATTTGTACCACCATTCTGAAAGTTTGGGCATGCCTCATTTAGGGTAGTGATAATGATGCTCGCTTGTTTTAAAAGCTCTTGAGCGTTATTGGTTGTGTTGATGGTTTCTGTTGTGCTTGTTGCTGTTGTATCAACCCACGAGACTGAAATAGCTTTCCCATGACTCCATGGGTATATTAAAGGTTCATTTGGCTTGCCACCCGTTCTTTTGTCTCCATTGATAGTGAAATCAAGTTTTGTAGTGGTGTTGCTTAAAACGGGAACCCCATCTCCATCAGATCCATTCGCTGTCAAAGCCTTTTGAATGATTTGATAGGCTTGATTGATTTTCGCGTAATTTTCAGTGGATATAGGCCCACCATGTCCTGGTTGGTAATACGAATTGCAAGTGATGGTCGTCGTATTTTGTCCTGGCACATTATTAAAGGTTTGGATACCTCCATTTTCGTTCTTCTTCTCGCCAGGACCACAAGCAGTAAAAGCATAGCTTGTAACTTGCCACAACCCCACTGCAGCATTCAGCGCTAAAAGCACGGCTTGATACGCCGGGGAATTGGTTTTGACATCAAGCAAATTTCTAGAGCTTGAGCCTAGATTATCCCTTACTTCGTTAATCGTGCTCGGATCAGAGGATAATTGGATAAGGTTGTTTAAGGTGCTGTATCTGGTTAAAAGATTGTTCAACTTTTCATAATTATCCGAAAGCTTTTGTATTTCTCCTGTGTTTGTTACCATTTGAGCGGCTTCACCGATTTGATAGCCCGCACTCATGTAAAAGCCATCGTCTTCAGCGTGAAGCAAAAACGAGAGAGAGAGAGAGAGAGAGAGAGAGAGTAAAAGGGTTTTTTTCATGTTTTCTCCTTTTTGGATTAAATTGGATTAGTATTAGGGATTTCATACATTAGAATGCATTTGCATTGGAATGTATTTGGAGTATTATAGCATAAAGCGTTTTTTTTTTTTGTCATTTGGGAAAAATTTTGTCATTTTTTTACTTTTGGCGCTTTTTGTTTCGTTTGGTGGTGGTGAAATTCGTTTTCTTCATTTGAAATTCGTTTTCTTAAGGGGATAGGGGGGTATTTCATTAAGATTGGTTGCGGAGAATGGATTTGAACCACTGACCTTTGGGTTATGAGCCCAACGAGCTACCGGACTGCTCTACTCCGCGATACGCCAATACAAGGAAAAATGGCTGGGGTGCAAGGATTCGAACCTCGGAATGCCAGGACCAAAACCTGGTGCCTTACCGCTTGGCGACACCCCAAACAAACAACAAATATATAAAGTAAAAGAAGCATTATACAAAAGCTTTTTAAAAAAGTCAAGCTAAAACGCTATAATTTCATCATGGAAAATGGATTTGACCCCCTCATTTATCAACGCTATTTGAAAAAGAAAGAAACCTTTTTGCTGTTTAAAAGAATCGCTCAAATGTCTGCGTTTAAAAATTTAAAACTCCAACTCAAGCGAAGAGAAGTGATTAAGCGCTATGTTTCTCAAGCTTTAGGGGATTTAAAGAAAGGGTTTAGATACGCTAAAATTGAACACCAAATCCTAAAAATCTATTTCACGCACCCGAGTTTCTTGAAAGCCTTTGAAACAGAAAAAGACCATTACACCAACAACTTAAAAACGCATTTTTTAGAAACGCACAAAACCCTAAAAGCTTTAAATTACCCTTTTGATTTTAAAACTATCCAAGCGAGCGTGAGAAAAAGGCCTTATCACAAACCGGTTATCAAAAAAGAAAACCCCCCTAAAAAACCGATTAGCATCAATGTCAATTGCGAGGGCTTGAGCGATTTCACTAAAAAGCAATTTTTAAAGCTCAAACGCGCTTGTAACGATAATACGCCGCACAAGCCCCCTTGAGAGCTGACCATGCAACTGCCGATCGGGTTTTGTGGGGTGCAAGTTGTGGCGAATAATGAGCAGTCTAGGGGCTTAGAGCAATTTTTGAAACTCAAACGCGCTTGTAACGATAATACGCCGCGCACGCCCCCTTGAGAGCTGACCATGCAACTGCCGATCGGGTTTTGTGGGGTGCAAGTTGTGGCGAATAATGAGCAGTCTAGGGGCTTAGCGATGCCTTTTAAAATCTCCCCACACTTGCATGCTTTGTTTTCTTTAGAGGTTTTGTGGCTTAAGTATTCTTTAAAGACTTTTTCAGCGTCATAAGAAGCGAACGCTTCTTTGAGCTTGAGAGCGGATCGTTTGATATTCCCCAAACCTCTCCATTCAAAATTTTCCCTAACTTCCATGCAAGCATTGACTAACGCTTGCGCTTTCACATTCCCCTCATAGCTCACCGCTCTTTTGTATTGGATTTCTAGCTTGGCTTCTTTGTTTAAGGCTTGTTTGATAAGCATCAGCACGCTTTCTAATATATCCACCGGCTCAAAACCGCTCACGATAATGGGGAGTTTAAAGCGATCCACTAAAGGGGCATAGATTTGAGCGCCGCTGATCACGCTCACATGGCTAGGGGCTAAAAGAGCGTTAATCTGGCATGCTGGATCTTTTAAAATCGCACTCACGCTTGGAGGCACTAAAATGTGGTTAATGTGGAAAAAAAGATTTTTTAATTTTTCTTTTTTGGCGTTGAGTAAGACGCTAGCCGTCATCGGCGTGGTGGTTTCAAAACCGATCGCAATATAAATGACTTTTTTATGAGGGTTTTCTTTAGCGATCTCTAAAGCTTGCATGGGCGAATACAAAAAACGCGCATCCAACCCCTTTTCTCTGGCTTGTATCAAACTCCCATAGCTCCCAGGGACTCTCATCATATCCCCTAAGCTTAAGATAATGCTGTCTTTGATCATAGCGAGTTCATAAGCTTCATCAAGGCGCACTCTTGGCATCACGCACACCGGACACCCTGGCCCATGCGCAAACTCTAAATTGTTAGGCATCAAATCTAAAAGCCCGTATTTCATGATAGAATGCGTATGCCCTCCGCACACTTCCATGATGACTAATTTTTTTTCAAGTTTAAAAGCGTGTTTTTTGATTTCACTAGAGAGCGCTAAAATAATCCGCTTGTCTCTAAAAGGCGAAATGAGGTGATCAACGCTCATTGTTATTATTGCGTTTCGTTCATTTTGGCGATCATTTCTTGGTAAAGCTCAATGGATTCTAGGGCTTCTTTTTCATCAATCTTACTCATCACATAGCCGATGTGCAACAACACATAATCGCCCACTTTAACGGACTCGCCCATTAAATCCAAGCTCGCCTCTCTTTGAACGCCCAAAGTCTCCAAAATAGCCACATTATCGTTAATGGCTATGACTTTAGAGGGGATTGCTAAACACATTAAAACGAATGCGTGGACTGGTAATTTTCACGCTTTTTTTCTAAAAGGAAGTTTTTAAAATCTTCCAAACTTTTAGGGTCTTTGGAGCTCATTAAAAAAATAGGCGCTTCAGGCTTTAATTTTTGCATGTCTTCTTTGACTTGAGAAACCCTGAAATTAAACACTTCAATCATGTCCGCTTTACTGATAATGACCGCATCCGCGCACATGAACATCGTAGGGTATTTTAGCACCTTATCATCGCCCTCTGGCACGGAGAGTAAAACGATATTCATCGCCGCCCCTAGATTATAGCTTGAGGGGCAAACCAGATTCCCCACGTTTTCAATGATTAAAAAATCGCTTTTTTCTAACGCTCCCTCATCTTTTAATAAATCAAACGCCCCCTCAATCATGCTCGCTTCCAAATGACTCTCCC
>NZ_MTWR01000009.1:0-9039 GCF_001998165.1 Helicobacter pylori
GTATTTTAAAAGCGTTTTTAAGGCGTTGTGGATGGTGTTTAGATTGCGTGTTAAAATGGTATGGTTATAAACCTTATATTTTAAAAGCGAGTCCGTTCTTGTCCATAAAATAAAATGTTTATCGCTGTGTTTTTGAATAAAATCCTCTAGTTGTTTGGTAACTTTATAAGCATTTTCTTCATCTATGGCTAATTGATTAGGATTTTTTAACGCTGACAAATAGGATTTTTTCACATTATCCAGCGTATAGTCATGGGGGTTATTATGACCAAACATGAAATTATAATCATAACGATTTAAAACGCTATTGCAAAAATCATATAATTGGAACCAAGAATTGAGTTTGCAAAAAGATTTTTCTTTAATTTTGAGATAATCTTTAGAAAAGTAGAACAACGCGTTTTTAAAGACTCTAAAGTTATATAAATACGCAAAATCCCCAATGAAATAGGGGTATTCAAAAAAGTATTTGGAGCGCTGGTTCAAACCCCCACCAAGTAAGGCTAAATCCATAGCGATGGTATCTATTGGTTGGTGTTTAAATGCAAAAGAAAGGAGCGATAACGCTTCTTTAATACTGATACCAGAGACGGTGAGTTTGATGGGTTTTTTCAACCCTAATAAGTTATGAATATCTTTAAGGCTAAAATTCAAGCTTATGCTTGAGCCTATTAACAAGCTGTTATAAGGGTAATGTTTAACAACCCCTTCAAAAGGCAATAAAGTTCCTCCAACTCTTTCATGCCAATCAATGGGGTATTTTGCTTTCCTGAAATACTCAAAAGGATCGATTAGGTAATTAAACAATCCAACGCCTATAAGAAGAGAGAGGCAAAAAGAAACAATGATTAAAGTCTGTTTTTTATAAAACTCCATGCTAGTGTCCTAAAAATTAAAATACAAAAATACCGATTGAGAACTGGCAAAAATAAATAAAAACCCTACAGAGAGCAACAAGCAAGCGCTTGTCGTTTTAATCCAATCCATTTGATTGGATTGGTATAAATGGGAACTATTCTTTAAACAAAAAGAGATGATTACCATCAAAACACACATTTTGAATGTGGGGGATGCATACATCATGGTGTGCATGATCATGTTATCATTGACACGATTTAAAAACTCTGATGCCTCTTGTGAAAGATGACAAAGCGAAACGCCATTCAAACCAACCATCCCTTTTAAAACCTTCAAGGCGCTATTCAAATCCTTCGCTCTAAAAAACACCCATGCAAGATTGATAAAATTGAAAGTGATGAGCCATGCTAAAATCTTTGGCATAGTGAAATGAAATTTTCTAGCGGTATGAGAATACGCTCTATGAACGCTCAAAGCAATCCCATGCAATAGCCCCCAAATGATAAAAGTCCAACCAGCCCCATGCCAAAACCCCCCAATCAAAAACACTAAAATTAAATTCCTATACACGATTAATTCTTTCACCCTATTACCCCCTAAAGGGATATACAAATACTCTTTTAAGAAGCGGCTCAAAGTGATATGCCACCTCCTCCAAAAATCTTGGATATTCAAAGCCTTATAGGGGCTATTGAAATTGATAGGGAGTTTGATATTGAAAAAGAGGGCAATGCCTATAGCCATATCGCAATAACCGCTAAAATCAAAATACAGCTGGAACGAATAAGATAAAGACGCCATCCATGCTTGAATAAAACTTAAGCTGGCCGTCTTATCAAATCCAAAATCAGCAAAATGAGCGATATTATCCGCAATCACGACCTTTTTAAACAAACCTATAGAAAAGATAAACAAGCCTAAAGCGATATTTCTGTAATTCAAAAATTGATTATTTTTATCTTTAAATTGAGGCATCATCTCGCTATGATGCACAATAGGTCCTGCAATGAGTTGAGGGAAGAAACTCACAAATAAAGCGTAATCTAAAAAATGCGAAAATAAAAAAAATGAAGTAGGGGGATTTAATAAAATAGGAGTGTTTTCTCTCTCTCTCTCTCTCTCTCTCTCGTTTTGGGCTGCATGCGTTTGATTTTGTTTGTAAGCGTCCATCAAGTAAGCGATTTGTTGCAAAGTGAAAAAGCTGATCGCTAAAGGCAAGATTAAATGCAAGGTTTCAAAATGGCTCTTCAATATCAGATTGAAATTGGTTAAGAAAAAATCAGTGTATTTGAAAAATCCTAAAAGCGAAACATTAGCGATCAGGCCCAAAATAAGCCATAATCTTTTATAGGCATTTTGCTGGGTGATTTTCAAAGCCACAAAATAATTAAAAATAATAGAGCCAACCAATAAGGGCAAATACTTCACATTCCAAAAAGCATAAAAAAACAAACTAGCCAATACTAGCCATAGTTTAGGGAACAGGGGATTTTTAGCATAAGCTTGTAAGATAAAATACCCTAAAAAGACAACAGGCAAAAAAGCAAAGATGAATAACGGCGTGTTGAATAACAAAACAAATACCCTTAAGATTGAGATGATGGAAGCTAACATTATATATTTTATATAAAAAAAATGATCCAACAAGATGCGATGAAAATAAAGAAAGGATCAAAAAACAACAAAAACCCAAGTCAAAGCAAATGGCTTGAAGAAGAGGTTGAAAACCCTTTTTTCTGTCTTCGCTTTTGTTTCATTGATCTTTTTTAGATCGTGTCCCCATTGAAAATTGAATTTTTCACAATCACATAATCCACTTTTCGAATCGCTTCAAGGTCTCTCCCACCTGCATAGGAGATTGAAGATTGCAAATCTTGTTGCATTTCAACCAGTGTATCTTTTAACGAGCCTTTATGTTGGATCCAAATTTTCTTACCTTCAACATTTTTCTTTTCACCTTTTTGGAACTCTGATGCCGAACCGAAATATTCTTTATATGCGATACCATTTTCTATTTTTGTTTCTCCAGATGATTCTTCATGCCCTGCAAAAAGCGAGCCAATCATCACCATTGTCGCGCCAAAGCGTATGGATTTTGCAATATCCCCATGCACGCGAATGCCGCCATCTGCAATAATGGGTTTTCTTGCTGCTTTAGCGCACCACCTAAGAGCTGCCAGTTGCCAACCACCCGTGCCAAAGCCTGTTTTGATTTTAGTGATACACACTTTCCCAGGCCCGATGCCAACTTTTGTAGCGTCAGCACCGGCGTTCTCTAATTCACGGACTGCTTCTGGCGTGCCCACATTCCCGGCAATCACAAAAGTTTCGGGCAAACGCGTTTTGATGCGTTGGATCATCTCAATGACAGAATTTGAATGACCATGCGCGATATCGATCGTGATGTAGTCTGGCGCTAATCCTTGCTTGGCTAACTCTTCTATAAAAAGATATTCTTCCTTTTTCACCCCAACGCTGATTGAGCTGATCCATTGGCGTTCTTTCATTTTTTTGACAAACGGGATTCTTGCCGATCCATTAAAGCGGTGCATGATATAGAAATAGCCATTTTCTGCTAGAAATTCTGCGATCGATTCGTTGATGATTGTTTGCATGTTGGCCGGGACTATGGGCATTTTAAACGCATGTTTGCCTAGAATAACGGTCGTATCGCATTCTGAACGGCTATTCACGATGCATTTATTAGGAATGAGTTGGACATCTTCGTAATCAAACACTTTCAATGACATGATCCTTTTTTGCTTTAAAACATTATTTTTACCTTAAATTGAATAAAAAATCAAGAGGAAATGATATGGGCTCGATCAAATTTTGGGCGTCAAAGGCCTTATGAATAACCATAATAAGCAAGGGTTACAATATTGTAAAGAAAACGCTACAATAAACTTTCTCTAATCACAAAAAATAAGGAAATCATAAGATGCTGCAAACCATCAACTTAACGCAACGCTATGCGACTAAAAAATTGTTTGAAAACGTGAATATCAAGCTGGATAAAAACAAGCGCTACGGGCTGATTGGGGCTAATGGGGCAGGGAAGTCCACTTTTTTAAAGATTTTAAGCAAGAGTATTGATTGCAGCAGTGGGGAAGTCATTATCACAAGCGGGATGAGAATGGGGGTTTTAGGGCAGGATCAATACGCTTTTGAAGATTTGAGCCTTAAAGATGCGGTTTTGATAGGCAATAAGCGTTTGTATGACGCTATCAAAGAAAAAGAGCGCTTATACACCGAAGGCGATTTGAGCGATGATAAAGTGAATGCCAGACTAGGGGAGTTAGAAACCATTTGCGTGGAAGAAGATCCCATGTATGAATGCGAAGTGGCGATTGAAAAAATCCTAGAAGATTTAGGCATTCCCAGCTCTAAACACAACGATTTGATGAAAACCCTGCCAAGCAGCGATAAATTTAAAATCCTTCTCGCTCAAGTCTTGTTCCCTAAACCGGATATTTTGCTGTTAGATGAGCCGACCAACAACCTGGATTTAAACGCCATTGAATGGCTAGAAAACAACCTCAAACGCCATGAAGGCACGATGGTAGTCATTAGCCATGACAGGCATTTTTTAAATGCGGTATGCACGCATATTTTGGATTTGGATTTCCACAGCGTGCGCGAATTTAGCGGGAATTATGACGATTGGTATATCGCTTCCACTCTGATCGCTAAACAGCAAGAAGCCGAACGCAATAAAAAACTCAAAGAAAAAGAAGAGCTAGAAAAATTTATCGCGCGCTTTAGCGCTAACGCTTCTAAAGCCAAGCAAGCCACAAGCCGCCAAAAACAACTAGATAAATTAGACATTCAAAGCTTAGCGGTATCTAGTAGGAGGGATCCTAGCATTATTTTTAAACCCAAACGCACCATTGGGAATGAAGCCTTAGAATGCGAAAATATCTCTAAAAGTTATGACGACCAAATGGTTTTAAATCAAGTGAGCTTGAAAGTGATGCCTAAAGACAAGATCGCCCTCATAGGGCCAAATGGCGTGGGTAAATCCACGCTTTGTAAAATTCTAGTAGAAGAGTTAAAGCCGGATAAGGGCGTGGTGAAGTGGGGAGCGACGGTTTTAAAAGGCTATTTCCCTCAAAACGTGAGCGAAGAAATTAGCGGGGAAGAGACCTTATATCAATGGCTCTTTAATTTCAATAAAAAGATTGAAAGCGCAGAGGTTAGGAACGCTTTAGGGAGGATGCTGTTTAATGGCGAAGAGCAAGAAAAGTGCGTGAACGCTTTAAGTGGGGGCGAAAAGCATAGAATGGTTTTATCCAAGCTCATGCTAGAGGGGGGGAATTTTTTAGTCCTAGATGAGCCAACCAACCACCTGGATTTAGAAGCCATTATCGCACTAGGTGAAGCGCTCTTTAAATTTGATGGGGCAGTGATTTGCATAAGCCATGACAGAGAGCTCATTGATGCGTATGCTAATAGGATCATTGAATTAGTCCCAAGCCCTAAAGGCGCTTCAATCATTGATTTTAAAGGCAGTTATGAAGAGTATTTAGCGAGCAAAAAATGAAACCGCAAGACGTTGAAATCGTTCAAAGCGTTTTAGAGATCACAGGGCCGATTAGCCCTACTGAAGTGTATGATAAAGCCAAAGAGCTTTTTGAAAAAGGCGAGATTACAAAAACGTTTGATTATGGGGGAAACACTCCACACCAAAGCGTTAGCGTCTCTATTTATACCGCCTTAAACAAGGGCGAAGAGTTGCCTTTTTTGAAAGCGCAAGAAAAGCCGGTTTTAATCGCTTTAAAAGACGCGGCTAAAGAGCCGTTTTTGAATATGGAAAAAATAAGCGTTCCAAGCGCTAAAATCGCGCATGAAAGGGATTTGCACCCCTTTTTAACCTACATGGCCTATTATAATGAAAATTTGAAATGCTACACGAAAACCATTTTTCATGAAGAGAGTGTGAAATCGCCAAAAGGCATGGACAGGTGGCTTTATCCGGACATGGTGGGGGTTAGGTTTTTACACGCTGAATTGTCTAATGAAAATTTAATCGCTTTTTCTAAGAAATTTGACACTTTACCCGTTAAATTGGTGAGCTTTGAATTGAAAAAAGAAATCAGCGTGAATAATTGCAGGGAGTGTTATTTTCAAGCGATTTCTAACAGCTCGTGGGCTAATGAGGGGTATTTAGTGGGTCATCATATTGATACGCATAATCCCCAACTCATGGATTTGTTGAAGCGTTTGCATGCGAGTTTTGGGATTGGCGTGATTGATTTAAGGACTGATGAGGATAAAAGCGCTATTTTATTGAACGCTAAATACAAAGAAAAGATTGATTACACCGTAGCTTCAGAGCTTAGCGACAAAAATCCAAAATTCAGCGGTTTTTTAAAGAGCGTTGTGGATTATGACCCAAACCACCAACACCGCTATAAAGATGAATTTGATGAGGTTAAAAAGAAAGAGGAGTTATACCCTAACCCATCGCTTTCTTTTTAAAAAACGAGATTTTAAAAACGCTTCAAGCGTTTTTGTAAAAAATAACAAAGAGCTTGATTTTAATCAAGCGATAGCTTATTGAAAAAGCGGTCTTGGGGGTTAGGGGGTTTCTTAAGGGGGTTAAGGGGGTATTATCGCAAAATACCCCCTATCCCCTTAAGAGAATGAGTTTTATCAAAAAATAGAATTCTAAAAATTTTAGTTGTCAGTGTTTGGTTAAATAAAGCCTTTATTGATTATAAGGGCGTTTCAAAAACCCTAAATAGAGCGCTAAAGAGCAACACGACCAAGCAATCCCTAACAAAAACCCTCCTAAAACATCGCTAGGGTAATGCACCCCTAAATAAACCCTATCATACGACATTAAAACAATCCAAAAAAGTAAAACCACAGCAATAATCGTTTTAATGCGATTGTTTGCGTTAGAATAGCATAACAACAACGCCAAAGAGCCGTAAAAAAGCGCTGAAGCTAAAGCATGCCCGCTGGGGAAACTAAAGCCATGCGCAAAAACCAATTCGCCATTGGTTACAGGCCGTGGGCGCGCCACTAAAAGCTTAAGGGATTTTAAGGTGAATTCACCTAATAAGATGCTAAAGAAAAACCACACCCCCAAAGCGATGCGTTTTTGAAACCCAAACCACAAGCCAATGAGTAAGGCTATAGGAGTGGTGAGCTTGCTTTGCGCAAACCAGGTGCTAAAAAACACGAAAGAAAGCCACGCGCTCCCTTGAATGGGGGCAGGGTTGCGGATCAAGTCTATAAAAAATAAATCCAATTGTTGCACCCACTCTTTTTGAAAAGCCACCCCGCTTATCACAATGCCAAACAATATAAAAAAGACCACCCCAATAATCCCAAGCGTTTTGGCCGCTTTTTTCTCTCTCACGCTGATTGTTCTGTCAAATACCATTCAAACCCCTTTTAAAAAATGAATTTTAAAAGGGCGATTATAGCTTATTTATCCCACAAACGCACAGAAAACGCATAAAAAAATAATATTCTTTGCTATAATGAAACCTTTAAAGGCTAAAAACGCCAAACAAAACCGCCAATCAAAAAAACACAAAAAAGGGGCTTATATCATGGAAAACAAAAACACTCAAGCGAATGAATCTTCTTCATTAGAGCGCAACGAATTGCACAACACCATTTGGAAAGTGGCTAATGAATTGAGAGGCTCAGTGGATGGCTGGGATTTTAAGCAATACGTTTTAGGCATTCTTTTTTACCGCTACATTTCAGAAAACATGGCTAATCACCACAATGAATACGAGCGAAAGCTTGATCCTAGCTTTGATTACGCTTCATTAAGCGATGAAGAGGCTGAGATCGTAAGAAAATCAACCATTGAAGAAAAAGGCTTTTTCATCCCGCCTAGTGCTTTATTTTGTAACGTGCTAAAAAACGCGCCTAGTAACGGAGATCTCAATGTAACCCTACAAAATATTTTTAACGAAATAGAAAAATCCAGCCTTGGCACTCCATCAGAAGAAAACGTCAAAGGCTTGTTTGCGGATTTAGACGTCAATAGCAATAAATTAGGGAGCTCTCATCAAAATAGGGTGGAAAAATTGACTAAAATCCTTCAAGCCATAGGGGGCATGCAATTAGGCGACTACCAACAAAGCGGGATTGATGTTTTTGGCGACGCTTATGAATATTTAATGGCGATGTATGCGAGCAATGCCGGCAAAAGCGGAGGGGAATTTTTCACCCCCCAAGAAGTGAGCGAACTGCTCGCTAAAATCGCCCTGCACAACCAAGAGAGTATTAATAAAGTTTATGACCCATGCTGTGGGAGCGGATCGTTACTCTTACAATTTTCTAAAGTGCTAGGCGATAAAAACGTCTCAAAAGGGTATTTTGGGCAAGAAATCAATTTGACCACTTACAACCTTTGCCGCATCAACATGTTTTTGCATGACATCAATTATTCTAAATTCCACATTGCACTAGGGGATACGCTTTTAGACCCAAAGCATGAAGACGATGAGCCTTTTGATGCGATCGTTGCTAACCCTCCTTATTCCACTAAATGGATAGGCGATAACAACCCTATTTTAATCAATGACGAGCGCTTTAGCCCGGCCGGTGTGCTAGCGCCCAAAAAAGCCTCCGATCTCGCCTTCACCATGCACATGCTTTCTTATTTATCCAATCAAGGCACTGCTGCGATCGTGGAATCTCCCGGGGTGCTTTATAGAGACGGTGCCGAAAAGAAAATCAGAGAGTATTTAGTCAAAGTGGAGAATTTCATTGACTGCGTGATCGCTTTACCTAAAAACCTCTTTTTTGGAACGGATATCGCCACTTGCATTTTAGTGCTTAAGAAAAACAAAAAAGACGACACCACGCTTTTTATTGATGCGAGTAAGGAATTTGTCAAAGAAGGCAAGAAAAACAAGCTCAAAGAACGCAACCGAGAAAAGATTTTGCAAACCTATATTGAAAGAAAAGAGATCAAGCATTTTTGCGCTCTAGCCAATATAGAGAAAATCCAAGAAAACGATTACAACCTTTCGGTGAACCGCTATGTGGAGCAAGAAGACACGAAAGAAATCATTGACATTAAAGCGCTTAATGGCGAGATTTCTCAAATCGTAAAAAAACAGAGCGCTTTAAGAAACAGCCTTGAATCCATCATTAAAGAGCTAGAAGCTTAAGGGGATTATAATGAACAAAATAGAGCGCTTACTC
>NZ_MTWR01000088.1:0-10135 GCF_001998165.1 Helicobacter pylori
TAGTTAGATGCTCCCTAACATGGCCGCTGCCATCATCATGTTCGCCATTTGGATATAAGTCTGCTTGCTAGCCCAATCAAACAAAGATCGTTCGTTATTGAGTTTCATATCGTTCTCTTGGAAATTTTTGATGATTTGAGCGAACCTTGAATTAGTGTCATAATCCCTTTTTTTAACCTCATGCATCACTTTCTTAACATAATCGCTGTCATAAGTAACGCCTTTTCGCGCAAGATAAATGACAAAATGGCTCGCTCCCTCTAAACCAAAAAGCGCCCCCCAGGCCATCGGTTTTAAATCTTCTTTCATGCGTTCATTCTTTAATAAAAGCATTTTCCATGGTTCAAGCCCGATTGAAGAAGGGGCTAACCTCCCCACTTCAACCAAAGCTTCCCAATCCTTTTGGGAAATACGACGATTAGGATCGTATTTTTTTGCAGCAAATCGTTGGTGCTGTAAAGCAATCACTTGTTCTCTGTCCATTTTAATGTTCTCCTTTTTCTAAATAATGATAAACGGCTACCATATCCAATGCACCCAAACCGGATTTTTCCGCTTGAGAATAAAGTTCTTGCGCTTTAGATAAGAATGGCAATTGAATCGCCTCTCCTGCTTCATTTTTAGCTAAACGAATATCTTTGAGCATGAGTTTCAAACTGAAAGCGGCCGGATAATTATCTTGCAACCACATGCCTTTTTTAGCTTGAAAGAGAGGCGAATTCATGCCAGATTGGCCAATAATTTGCAAAAACAACTCTGCATCAACCCCTAAATGTTTGGCTAACAGCAAAGCTTCTGAATAAGCGACCCCCATTTGAGCTAAAAGGCTATTGATGGATAATTTAGCCCCTGTCCCTTGACCAACTTTTCCTAAATAAAAGGTTTGACTCCCTAAATGCGCCAAAACAAGTTTGAGTTGAGCAACCACTTCTTTTTCACCTGCCGCTAAAATCAATAACGCCCCAGCTTTAGCCGCACCAATCGATCCTGAAACGGGCGCTTCAAGGTAAGTTACTTGATGCTTTTGAGCGATTTTTTCTAAAGATAAGCTTTCCAAAGGAGCGATAGTGCTCATATTTACCATGATTTTTTCAGACATCTGTTCCCAAAATTCTGGCACTAAAACAGCATCAATCGCCACTTTATCCGAAAGCATAATAAAAATCAGATCAACTTTAGCGGCTAAATCTATAGGGTTAGTATAAACCGCTACGCCTTTTTCTTTTAAAGAGGCTGCTTTGCTCTCTGTTCGGTTATAAACCGACACTTCTAAATTTGCATCGTGCAAACGAGCCGCCATAGGAGTCCCCATAGCCCCTAGTCCAATCCATCCGATTTTCATTCAATCCTCACTTATTAGCGTGAATACGCCACTAAACCATCTAACCAAGCTTGATGGCCGTTCAACATCGCATTAGGCACAGATTTCGCTAAAGCTTTAGCAGGGACTCCTAATTGAGTTTCTTGGGTTAAAATACGCACACGATGATTATCTAGTTTTTCAACTAGCCATGCATGGTAGGCTTCAAGATACTCATCGCCTTTAGCTTCATTCCAACCTCTCCAAGCCAAACGCAGTATGGTGTCTTTCAATTCAAACTCTTCCACCTGTGCCTCCACTAAAAAGCCAAAAGTTTCAAAACAAAAACGAGTCTTGTCTTTAAGAATGGTATTGTCTTGATTATGCATGTGGACATTCCCTGAATTTTTGTAATACTTTTCCCAACAAGACGCGTCTCTTAAGTGTTGCACCACTTTATTAAAATCCAAACCTTTGACAATGACTTCATTAGATACGAAATTATCAGTCTCTCTTGGAATCCATTTTTCAGGCCATTGAATCGCATTCATCGTTATCATGTTTTCTCTGTTTTTAATTTTTTCTGCCTATTGGCGAATGATTTATAGCATCATTAGGTAAATAATTATCTTTAACCCATTTTATCAGCCACTCTAAAGCATTGTTTTTAGGATTTTCAATAACCAAATTTAAGCATGCGTTTAAAATTTCGCTGATTTTTTGGTGTTGGTAGCCCAAGCTTTGAAGCGCGCCGCCCTTAAGGACTAGGTGTTCTTTTTTAAAAGGCTCGTTAGAATCAAAGATTTCTTTTAACAAGCCTTTGATTTTTAAAGCGTGTTTTAGGTTTTTGAGCGCATAAAAATCTAAAGCCAAATTAAAAGGCTCTAAATCGTAGTTTTTCAATAAAAATTTTAACTCTGTTTTATTATGAATATTTAAAAAAGCTTTATGGCATTCTTTAGCTTTTAAAAATAAAACACAAGTTTTTTTAGGATAGCGTAAATTTTCTAAACTTTTTTGATGCTTAAAAAACCCTAACAATCTTAATTCCAGATTGAAAGGCGCGTTTTTTAAAAACCCTAAATTTTCTATTTTTTCTTGAATAACCAACTCTAAAATTTCTTGATATTCTTTGGCCACTTCATAGGCGTTTTTCCCCATAAGAAGCTTATTCAATTCACTTTGTAAGCGTTCTTTAGAAAGGTGTTTTAACAAATCCTTACACGCAAAAACCGCTTCTTTAGTGCTTGCTGCTATCTTAAAACCTAAAGTCGCGCTAAATCGCAACGCTCTTAAAATCCTTAAAGCGTCTTCAAAAAACCTTAATCGCACTCCCCCCACGCATTCAATCGTTTGATTTTCAATCGCATTCTGCCCTTTAAAAGGATCAATCAACCCTTTTGTAGGGCTATAAGCGATCGCATTCATGCTAAAATCGCGCCGCTTTAAATCGTCTGTTAAATGAGCGCTAAAAACCAATTCTTTAGGCTTTCGGTGCTTGATATGCCCTTTTTCCATTCTAAAAGTTGTGATTTCATAGCTTTGATTGTTTTTAAGAGCCGTGATCGTGCCATGCTTGATACCGGTTTCTAGTACCCTAAAATGGTGTTTTAAAAGAAGCTCCTTGCTTTCATTGACTAAAGCGTTTGAAGTTAAATCGTAGTCTTTAGGGGTAATTCCCATCAAACAATCGCGCACGCACCCCCCTACCAAGTAAAGCTCATGAGAGGATTTTTCATAAATATCAAACAATTCTTGTAATTCTTTTTCTAACTCAAACACAATCAACGCTTTTATTTCTTTGTGTTATTATATCTTTTTAGAATTTTAAGGAATTTTGATGGAACAAGAAATTTGCGCGATCAGTTTTAGCGGCGGGCAAGACAGCACCACTTTAGCCGTATGGGCGAAAAAGCGTTTTAAAAAAGTTTATTTAGTGGGGTTTGATTACGCGCAAAAACACTCTGTGGAATTAGAATGCGCTCAAAAAATCGCTTCTCTTTTGCAACTCCCTTATGAAATCATCCCATTAGATTTTTTAGAGAATATCACCCGCTCCGCGCTTTTTAAAAACTCTAACGATTTAATGGGGCATTCGCATGCGCAAAATAAAGATTTACCCAATTCTTTTGTGCCTAATCGTAACGCCATTTTTATCACCCTTTTGCATTCTTACGCGCAAAAACTAGGGGCTAGCAATATCGCTTTAGGGGTTTCGCAAGCGGATTTTAGCGGCTATCCGGATTGTAAAGAAGATTTTATTAAAAGCATCGAGCATGCCCTAAATTTAGGATCAAACACGGCGATTAAAATCCTAACGCCTTTAATGTTTTTAAGTAAAGCGCAAGAATTTCAAATGGCTAAAGATTTAGGCGTCTTGGATTTAGTCATCAAAGAAACGCACACATGCTATCAAGGAGAGCGAAAGATTTTGCATGCTTATGGCTATGGCTGCGATAAATGCCCGGCATGCCAATTGAGAAAAAAAGGCTATGAAGAGTTTCAAGCTAAGGCTTTGTTTCAATAAAGCGTTGGTAAAAATACTCAAAAGCATGTTTAAGACAAGCAATCAAAGAGCGGTAAAAAGCGCATTTTTAATGTTTGTTTTTAAAGTTATATGTATAGTTAAGATAAACGCTCACCACTCTTTTATAATCCAATTTATCCCCGTAATCATCGCTATAGTAATTGACTTTAAACGCTGGCACTTTAACCCCTAATTCAACACTAGAACCCCCAAGATAGATTTCATCACCATAGCGATCAATATCGTATTCATCATTATTCCAACGAACGCCAAATTTTCCTTGCAACTGAAAAATCGTGCGGCTCTTGACTTGATTAAAAGGGGTGAGATTGTTACTTGCAAACCAAGTGCTAGCCCCTAGTTCCATGCCAATCACAAGCCCTGAAGATTTTCTAAATACATGCCTTGATGCTTTTTTTAATGTATTAGCGTCTAGCGTTCTGCCGGTCATATCTTTGTAAAATATAGAGAGCCCTTTTACCCTTCGTTCAACGTATTTTTGGGACGCTCGCTTATCGTTAGTCCAATTAATGAGCAAATCCGTATTGAAACCATAGGGTAAAAAAGCTATTAAACCGCTGCCAGGAACAGAACCAACGCCACCAAGTTGGTAACCGAAAAAAAGAGAGTGCCTAAACCCTATAATCCTTTTTTTACCCAAAAAATATTTATACCCCAAGCTGAGTTCATTGAAAATACCGCCAGACCCGCCATTTCCTGCGAATCGGTTAGCGATTTTGTTTGAATCTTTCACTGCATTTAAGGCGTTTTGTGCATCTCTTATGGCTTTTGTGTTAGGGAATAATGAATTTTTTGCGTTATTGATCGCTTGATTTAAGGCGTTTTCTGCTGAAGCTTTTTCGCCGATGCTACCTTGTCCTTGAATATAGCTTCCTTCTGCAAAATTTAAACCTAAATAAAATCCGTTCCTTTCAGCGTGGAGCCAAAACGAGAGAGAGAGAGAGTTAGTAAGAGAGCTTTTTTCATGGTTTTTCTTTGGTTTAAGATTTGATATTATTGCTAGGTATTTTATCATAAAATAAGGTTTTAGTATGGGGTTTTAATGAAAAACACAATTAAAATGAAACAGCCACAAAAGCTTAATGAATATTAAATTAAAAACATGTTAATCTTTAGTTATTTTAAAATTTAGGAAAACCCATGCATCAAAACAATTCCGCTCATCTTTCTAAAATCATTCTTTTTTTAAACACCGGCTTTTTAGCCTATCTGTTAAGTGCTTGTGGGGCGAATGTGCCTATAGAAGAAGTGATAGTTAAAGATCCTAAAGAAACCAAAGCCCAAGAAGTCGCCAGAGAAGAAAACGCCATCCAGCAAGAAAACGCCACTATTGATGCGCGCACCACGCCTTTAATCAATCGTTTCACTAATTATAACGCTTATGGCTCTTTAAACGGCTTTTACAATTCAGTGGATAACCTCAATTCGCCCATGCAAAATGGGATGTATGGAGGCTATTACATGCCCTATTACTACATGCCCTATGGTTTCATGCCTTATGGGTCAGGTCTTATGCCTTATGGGCCTTATGGGTATGGAGTGCCTGGATACTTCCCTTACGCTTTTTATTGATTGAGTGGCTTTAGAAAGCGTGGTGGTGTTGGTGTTTTTGCTCAAACGCGCTTGTGTTTTCTAATGGTTATTTCTAACATGCTAGGGTGGTGTGATAGAAAAAAACTATATTAAGAGGAGATATTCTTATGCGTATAGTTAGAAATTTATTTCTTGTATCGCTTGTGGCTTATAGTAGCATGTTCGCAGCGGATTTAGAAACTGAAACTAAAAGCGAAAAAAAAAGCAGTAAAAAGTTTTACAAACTCCATAAAAACCATGGATTAAAAACCGAGGCTAAAAACGACAAAAAGCTTTATGATTTCACTAAAAATAGCGCTTTAGAAGGCATAGATTTAGAAAAAAGCCCTAACATTAAAAGCCATAAAAAAAACGATAAAAAGTCTTACAAACAACTCGCTAAAAACAATATCGCTGAAGGGGTGAGCATGCCGATTGTGAATTTCAATAAAACTCTGTCTTTTGGGCCTTATTTTGAAAGGACTAAAAGCAAAAAAACCCAATACATGGACGGCGGGCTGATGATGCACATCCGCTTTTAAGCCCTTATTCATAATCCAAAAATGCATGCGTTTTAAGAGCGAGGGTTTTAGGGAAATACCGCACAAACAAATCCAAAAACACTTTTTCGCCAAAGAAATCCCCAGCGATCGTTACTTCTTGGACGCTAAAATTTTGCGCGTTATCCCAAATGAAATTCCCTAAAAACTCCGCTAAAGAATCCAAAATCCCCAAACTCAAAATTTCATTTTCCACGCCCGCAAGCCTGAAACTCATCGCGCTGTGCATGATCTTTGAAAAGTTTAAAGCCATTTTCAAAGAATCGTTTTTAAGGATTTTATAATCAATTCTAGGACCTTTAGGGCGTAAGCATTCTTTAGCCAAAGAAATAACGCTATGCGAATGAAAATCCTCGCTATAACCCAAAACAAAGCCTAAAATGCGAAAAAAATCCAATAAATTCGCGCCCCCTAGATTGTATTGAGAAAGCCCTGCAATGCGCGCATAAAAATCAGGGAATTTAGCCGCGTAGTTTTGTAGCATTCTGGAGGCTTTTTCATCTTGTTTGAGGAGGTTAAATATTTGATTAAAATCAAATTTAACATTTAAAAGCGTTTTTAAAGAACCATTAGCATGCAATAACAACCTTGTAGGGCGCTTGAAACTAAAATATAGAACGATAGAATTGGGGGTTGTGCTTAAAAACTCTAATTCATCTTTAAAGGGAAGGGTAGAAAGATGGTTTTCTAACACGAATTTTTTAGAGGGTGTGATCAAGCGTTTAGGGGTTTTAAAAAGCGCTTCATAATGCAAAAGCGCTTCACAAGAACGGCTTTCATGCATAAAAACAAATTCTATGCCCTCATCTTGTAAGATATGACACAATAAATTCAATATGGGGTCATAGGGCAGTTGGGCTATGATTTCATCGTTTTTAAAAGTATCCTTAAACACGCTTTTTAAAGGGGCTTTGATAGAGGGTTTTTCCAAACTGGCCAAATATTTAGCGTCCTCTAAAGGCAATTTAGTGCAGGTTAAAACGCTAGAAAGATCGCTAAAAATAACGCTTGGAGAGGGATTTTTTAAAGAAAAAAATAACGCCCCCCTAGAAGTGAAAATAGGGATAAAATCCTGTGTTTTGAGCATGCCTTTTAATTGGGTTAAACAATCTATAAGCTCTTTAGGGCTATAAATCATTTTCCCTTTAAAAGCGGTGTTTTCAATCAAGCCCAGAGTATCGGCATATAAAGATGAATTGTTATCTAAAAAGTTTTGATGCTCTTTAGCGTTCATAAAAAGGGGCTTTGAAAGGCTTGTTGTTTGGAAAAGATTTTCATCTAAAGGCTCTGTGATTTCCTTTAAAGACAAAAAGCTAAAATCTAAAGAAAAGGGTAATATCTCGCTTAATTTTTGCGCGAATTCTAAAGTGATCTCAGCACTCGCTTGGAGGTAGAAAGAAGTCGTATTATCCTTATAAACGCTATAAAAACGCGCTTGCAAATGGAGCGCCATTTGCTCTAAAAGGGGCGTAAAAATTAGGCTTGTTTTTTCATTAACGCATTTAAAAAGAAAGACAAACACCAATTCAAAAACCCTTATAAGAGAGTTCAGCGATACAATCTAAGGCAATATGATCGGTGCGTTGCATTTTAACCCCCCATGCGTTGAGTCGGGTTTCTATGGCTTTTAAGGCTGTTTCTAAAGCGTTTAACATTTCGCTTGAAAGTTTGAAAGTGGTCTCGCTCCCTATCACAAAAGGCACAAGCCCCACGATAAAAGTTTTAGGCAAATCCCCTAAAAACTCCGTGAGCCTTAAAGTGTGCAGCATTTCCACTTCATGCGCGCTCCCAGCCCATGTGATTTCTTTAGGAGCGTCCTTAAAATCAAAGGCATAGACTGATCCTATCTCAACGCCTTTAGCGCTCACGCAATCCAAAATCAAAACCTTTTCATACGAAGTGATTAAAGGAATGAGTTGCTGAGCCATTGTCCCCCCATCCACAATATCCACACTAGGGAAAAAAGAAAAATTCTTTTTAAGGTAGTGGGCTAGATGCACCCCAATCCCTTCATCGCCAAAAAGGATATTGCCAATGCCTAGAATTAGGATTTTTTCACTCATTCTTGGTATAACCATAGCCATTAATCATAGAATCCGCCCCTGAACTATCATACCTGATAGAATGGAAAAACACCATATAAACATGCACAGGGACAAACAAAATAAACCCCCAAGTCGCTAAGTGGTGGATAAAACGCACGTTCGCTAACCCCCCACAAAGCGCTTCAAACCACTTAAAAGTGCTTGCTAAAAACGCCCCAAGCCCCGCATGATAGACATTATAATACAGCACTATCCCGCTCAAACTCATCAATACGATCAAAACAACCAAAGTGAAATAAGCCACGAGTTGGATAGGGTTATACGCTCCTTTAGTGTGGGGTTTGCCGCTGATAAGAAAATACGCTTTCATCTGATCGATCCAAGCTTTTGGGCTTAAAAGTTGGCCAAAACTCCTGCGCTCCATCAAACTTTCTTTAGTGAAAAAAAGATAGGTTCTAAAGATTAATGCGCTAATGAGTAAAAACCCAAACATGACATGAAAAGAGCGCACATAAGCTTGTAAAAGATACACCCCTTTATAAAAGCTGGAATTAGGCTGCAAAAAAGGGTAAGCGATGTAAAACCCTGTAGCGATTAAAGCAAAAATACTCAAAGCCCTAACCCAATGGAAAAAGCGCACAAAACCGGAATATTCTTTGTGTAAAACAACCTTTTTATCCATGCGTAACCCTTTTTAGAATTTAGCGAAATTAGGCTCTACTTTAAACTCGTTTAAAGACTGCCCTTTAAAATCCATCACATGCACGGAGCATGCGATGCATGGGTCAAAAGAATGGATGGTCCTAATGATTTCTAAAGGCTGGGTTAAATCAGCGATTTTAGTGCCAATCAAGCTCATTTCATAAGCCCCCCTTTGATTTTGAGAATCTCTAGGCCCCGCATTCCAAGTAGAAGGCACCACCGCTTGATAATTTTCCACCACGCCGTTTTTAATACGCACCCAATGGCTTAGCATGCCCCTTGGCACTTGACCAATATAGCGCCCTTTATATTCTTGATTTTTATCAATGTGATAAGGAGCGCAAGTGCTTTGATCGCTTTTTAGATTTTCCACTAACGCATCAAACGCCAAAAGGCCATTATCAGCGATCGTTTTGGCTTCAATGCACCTTGCAGCGGTGCGCCCAAGCGTTGAAAACAACGCCTCTAAAGGCAGTTTAGTGTCTTTTAAAAACTTCGTAGCCACTTCAGTAACATAAGGGTTTTTCGCCGCTAAACCTACCACTACGGAACTTAAAGGGCCTACTTCCATGGGCTTACTATCGTATCTGGGCGATTTGATCCAAGAATATTTATTTTGAGTGTCAAGCACTTTAGCAGGGATGATTTTATTTTCAATCCCCACGCTCTCGCCGTCTTTTAAACCGGTATAATGCGGGTTCGTTTGCCCGTCATAAGGGTGGAGTTGCACTTCTTTAGTGTCTTCGTATTGATACCAAGAATGCGTAACTTCTTCTTTAATCAAACTCTCATCAATGGGGTGCAGTTTAGAAATATCCCCATCAAGCACCACCCCACTACTCAAAAGGTATTTATCCTTCCCGAGCAACACTTCTTCATAAGCGATAAAATTCCTTAAGCCACAGCCTTTAATAACCGATTGTTCGTTAGCAAACATTTCGCCCGCCATCACCAAATCAGGGTAGTAAGCATGGTTGATGAAATTGGCCACCACTTCAAACTTGCTCTTCCACTCCGCCAATCTCGTCGGATCCAATATATCCATAACACTCGTAACACCCCCTACCGTTAGGCTTTGCGGGTGAGGCTGTTTGGCCCCAAAAATAGCGGTCATTTTCGCCGCTTCCCTTTGGATTTCTAAAAGCTTGAGGTAGTGGCTTAAGACGATTAAATTTTGCTCTGGGCTTAAACGATAGGTTTTATGCCCATAGTAGCCGTTACTGAAAGGTCCTAAAGATCCGCTTTTAGCGAAATCGCTCAAGCGTTTTTGAACCGCTTTTAATTCGCCGGCACCGGTATTAATGGGATAAGGGCTGTATTTGAAAGAAAGTTTTGCCGCTTGAATGGGATCGGCTTTTAAAGCGCTCATAATATCACACCAATCAAGCCCTAGCAAAGCATAAAAATC
>NZ_MTWR01000089.1:0-4822 GCF_001998165.1 Helicobacter pylori
GGAATTTCATCCCTATTGATGCGTTTTTAGAACAAACTCTTAACTCAAAGGACAAACCATGATTAAAAAATGCCTTTTTCCTGCCGCTGGCTATGGCACGCGCTTTTTGCCGATCACTAAAACCATTCCTAAAGAAATGCTGCCCATTGTGGATAAGCCTTTAATCCAATACGCTGTAGAAGAAGCGATGGAAGCGGGCTGTGAAGTGATGGCGATCGTTACGGGTAGGAATAAACGAAGTTTAGAAGATTATTTTGACACGAGCTATGAAATAGAGCATCAAATCCAAGGCACTAACAAAGAAAATGCCCTAAAAAGCATTCGTAACATTATAGAAAAATGCTGTTTTTCCTATGTGCGCCAAAAGCAAATGAAAGGCCTAGGGCATGCGATTTTAACCGGAGAAGCCCTCATAGGCAATGAGCCTTTTGCGGTGATTTTAGCCGATGACTTGTGCATAAGCCATGATTATCCCAGCGTGCTAAAGCAAATGACTTCATTGTATCAAAAATACCAATGCTCCATTGTAGCCATTGAAGAAGTAGCGCTAGAAGAAGTTTCAAAATACGGCGTGATCAGGGGCGAATGGTTAGAAGAGGGGGTGTATGAGATTAAAGACATGGTGGAAAAACCAAGCCAAGAAGACGCCCCAAGCAACCTAGCCGTGATAGGGCGCTACATTTTAACCCCAGATATTTTTGAAATTTTAAGCGAGACGAAACCGGGTAAAAACAATGAAATCCAAATCACAGACGCTTTACTCACTCAAGCCAAAAGAAAGCGCATCATCGCTTACCAATTCAAAGGCAAACGATACGATTGCGGGAGCGTGGAAGGCTATATTGAAGCGAGTAACGCCTATTATAAAAAACGCTTATAAATCTTATCAATATGGGTAATTTGACTTATTACGCTTACATGTATTTGATCCTCTTTGTATGCTTGCTGCCTGTGTTATTGGTGGGGCTTGTTTGGAGGCTTACTCGCCCTCCCTTAAAGCAAGAGATCCCTAATAAAAACCTCTCTTTGGAAAATTTAAACGAACAAATCAAAAACCTTCAAAGCGTGCCAGCTTTAGAAAAACTGAAAAACCGCTTCAATGAGCGTTTTAAAATCTGCCCTAAAGACAAAGAAACTCTGTGGCTAGAAACGATCCAAAACTTAGTCGCTTCAGAATTTTTTGAATTAGAAGACGCTATTAATTTTGGGCAAGAATTAGAAAACGCTAACCCTAATTACCAACAAAAAATCGCTAACGCTACCGGCTTAGCCCTTAAGAATAAAAAAGAAAAAGGATAGAATTGGACTTTTTAGAGATTGTAGGACAAGTCCCTTTAAAAGGGGAGGTAGAAATTTCTGGGGCGAAAAACTCCGCGCTCCCCATTTTAGCCGCCACGCTTTTAAGCCGCCAAGAAGTCAAAATCAAATCTCTGCCCCAAGTGGTGGATATAAAAGCGATGGCGTTATTGTTGCAAAATTTAGGCGCAGAATTAGAATGGCTTAACCCACACACGCTCCAACTCAGCGCCAAATCCCTGCACCACACCGAAGCCACTTACGATTTAGTGCGTAAAATGCGCGCTTCCATTTTGGTTTTAGGCCCACTATTAGCGCGTTTTAAAGAATGCTTGGTGAGTTTGCCCGGTGGGTGCGCTATAGGAGCAAGGCCTGTGGATTTGCATTTAAAAGCAATGCAACAATTAGGGGCTGAAATCAAAATTGAGCAAGGCTATATCCATGCAAAAGCCCCTAAAGGCTTGAAAGGGAATGATATTTTATTTGATAAAATCAGCGTTACAGGCACAGAAAACGCCCTCATGGCTGCAAGCTTAGCTCAAGGGATCACGCGCATCATTAACGCCGCTAAAGAGCCAGAAATCGCTCAATTGTGCGCGTTTTTACAAAGCGGAGGCGTAGAAATTGAGGGCGTTGGCAGCAGTGAGCTAAAGATTAGGGGGGTAGAAAGCGACGCTTTAAATTTAAAAGACATTCAAATCATACCGGATAGGATTGAAGCAGGCACTTATGTGTGCGTGGGGGCTATCACTAACAGCCAACTTAAAATCAATCGTATCATTCCTAACCACCTTCAAGCGATCACCGACAAGCTCATAGAAATTGGTTTTTCGCTAGACATTCAAGAAAATTCTATAGAAATTTACCCGGCCAAAAAACGCCAAGCCTTTGAAATCACCACGAAAGAATACCCGGGCTTTCCCACAGACATGCAAGCGCAATTCATGGCGTTAGCCACGCAGTGTTTGGGGACGAGCGTGATTGAAGAGACGCTTTTTGAAAACCGCTTCATGCATGCGAGCGAGTTGCAACGCTTGGGGGCTAATATCAGCCTAAAAACGAATGTGGCTACCATTAGCGGATCCACAGAGCTTACCGGAAGCGATGTGATGGCGACGGATTTAAGGGCTTCTTCGGCTCTCGTTTTAGCCGCTTTAGTGGCTAAGGGCGTGAGTAGGGTGCATAGGATTTACCACTTGGATAGGGGTTATGAGAGATTAGAGGATAAAATCAACGCCTTAGGGGCAAAAGTGTTGCGTTTAAAAGAAAAATAATCCAAGATTTGGTTACAATAGCTAGAATATTTTTCAATTATTACATAAGGAGCTTTTATGCGTATTGAGCATGATTTCATTGGGCAAATGGAAATTAGCGACGAGGTTTATTACGGGATTCAAACTTTAAGAGCGAGTGAAAATTTTTTCATCACCAACGACAAGCTTTGCAGTTATCCTGTTTTTATCAAATCTTTCGCTCAAGTCAAAAAAGCGGCTGCTTTAGCGAATGCGCAATTAGGCTTGATTGATGAAAAGCTTAAAATTGCGATTTGCCATGCGTGCGATTTGTTGATTGATGGCAAATACCATGATCAATTTATTGTGGATATGATTCAAGGGGGGGCTGGCACAAGCACGAACATGAACATGAATGAAGTGATTGCTAATTTGGCTTTAGAATACATGGGGCATAAAAAGGGCGAGTATGAATTTTGCCACCCCAACGACCATGTCAATCGCTCTCAATCCACCAATGACGCTTATCCTAGCGCGTTAAAAATCGCTATTTATGAGCGCTTGAGTAATTTAGTCGCTCCCATGAAGGCTTTAAGGGACGCTTTCGCTCAAAAAGCTAAGGAATTTGCTCATGTGATTAAAATGGGGCGCACCCAACTTCAAGACGCTGTGCCTATGACTTTAGGCCAAGAGTTTGAAACTTACGCTTTGATGGTTGATAGGGATATTGAGCAGGTTTTAGACGCTAGGAATTGGGTAAGAGAGCTTAATTTAGGCGGAACGGCTATTGGCACAGGGATCAATTCGCACCCGGATTATCGCAGTTTGATTGAAAAGAAAATCCAAGAAGTAACGGGCCGCCCCTTTGTCATGGCTAATAACTTGATAGAAGCCACTCAAAGCACGGGGGCGTATGTGCAAGTGAGTGGGGTGTTAAAGCGTATTGCAGTGAAACTTTCTAAGGTTTGTAACGATCTCAGGTTGCTTAGCTCAGGCCCTAGAGCCGGACTGAATGAAATCAATTTGCCTAAAATGCAGCCGGGCAGCTCTATCATGCCCGGTAAAGTCAATCCGGTGATTCCTGAAGTGGTCAATCAAGTGTGCTTTGCGGTGATTGGGAATGATTTGAGCGTGGCGTTAGCCGCAGAAGGAGGGCAATTGCAACTCAATGTGTTTGAGCCGGTTATCGCTTATAAGCTTTTCCATTCCTTTGTGATTTTGGGGCGTGCGATTGAAACCTTAACGACTAAATGCGTGGAAGGCATCACGGCTAATGAAAAGATTTGCCACGATTATGTCTTTAACAGCATTGGCATTGTTACCGCGCTAAACCCTCATATCGGCTATGAAAAATCCGCTATGATCGCTAAAGAAGCCTTAAAAAGCGATCGCTCTATCTATGACATCGCTTTAGAAAAGAAAATCTTAACCAAAGAGCAACTGGATGATATTTTCAAGCCAGAAAACATGCTAAGCCCTCACGCTTTCAAAAAACATAAAGACTGAACGCTTTGCAACTTTCACGCCTTCAAATTTTACGCTCCCTTTATATGGAGCGTCTTTTGGGCGAAACTTACACCAATATCAGCCTTACCAAGCCCCAAAATAAGCCCCTTAACAAACAAGTTCATGAGGGTATAGAAAATTGCAATTTGTGCAAACGCTACCAACATTCAAAACCGGTGATTGGGCTTTTTAACCCCACTTCCAAGCTCGCTTTTATCACGCTCACCCCCATGCTGGATAGCCAATTACATTTCTTAAACAATTTAAAAGCGGCCATGTTGGAGAGCATTATCCAAAAGGTTTTTAACTACCCCTTAAAAGATTGCAGTATTTTATCGCTCCTTAAATGCGACTCTAACAGCCTCAATTTAGAAGAAGAAATCAATGCATGCCTGCCTCATTTAACATGGCAATTAGACAACAGCGCTTCAAAAGTCATTGTGGTATTTGGCGAGATTTTGCCCAAACGCCTTTTAAACCTTTCTAAAGAAGAGTCCTTTGGGCGCATCGTGTCTTTAAAAACCAAACATTTTTTAAGCACCCATGCTTTAGAGGACATGCTCAAAAACCCCACGCTCAAAAAAGAAGCGTTAGCACATTTTAAAATAGCGCTCCAATTTCTTAATCAGTCTTAAAATACGCCTTATTTTTTAACCCATCTCCTTATGGCGCGCAACAAAGGCAAGGATTTTTGATAAGCTTTGCGATAGATTTTAAAAGTGGTGTTTTGAGAGAGTTCCAACAAAGGCGAAGCGTTTTGTAATAGGCGCTCATAATTAACCCTCAAA
>NZ_MTWR01000089.1:4996-5957 GCF_001998165.1 Helicobacter pylori
TTAACCCTCAAATCATCAATAGATACTAAAGGCTCATGCAAATCACGATAGAAAATGAAAGGGTTATTATGATAAATCGTATCGTTTTCTAAAATCGTTTTAAAAAAATCAAGGATTTTTTTAAAACTCAAATCCTGGTAAAAGTAAGCTTTCCCATCAAGGGTGTTCAAAGGGTTTTCATAGAGCATGTCTAAATAAGCGTTTGGGTGCGTGTGCAAGTACCTCACGTAATCAATCGCTTCATCAAAGTTTTTAAAATCATGCACATTCACAAAACTTTTAGGGTTAAAATCTTTCGCCACGCTGGGACTCCCCCAATAAATAGGAATGGTGTGGCTGAAATAAGCGTCAATGATTTTTTCAGTAACATAGCCATAGCCTTGAGTGTTTTCAAAACACAGGTTGAATTTGTATTGGCTTAAAAATTCGTTTTTGTTTTTGACATTATAACCCAGAGTGTTTTTCACGCTCCCTCCCCCAGTAACTGGCTCAATAGAATTTAAAGCGTCATAGAAAGCGTTCCTTTTAGGGGCGTTAGGGTTGCTTGCGACAAAGCTCGCAAACCCTCTTTTCAAGGGATCGCTCTTATTATGGATTAGCGCGCATAAATGTGGGTGGTTTTCTTTAAATTTATGGGAGGGTTTTTTTAAAGTATAGAGGCTGTCAGCTTTGAGTTTATAGGGTGAAGTGGTGTCATTAACAATCTCGGCTTTATAATGCAAATTGGCATAATACAAAGGCATTCTCAAATAACGATCGTTGAAATGTAATTCATCAAAGCCTATGGCGTAATCAAAGAGGTTGAAATTAGGGACTTCGTTTTCACCGGTGTAAAACACCCTTTTTGCGTTTTGATAGGATAGGATTTTTCTAGCCGATCCACCACCAGGAAAAACCCTAGCGTGCCTAATAATGGGAGTGGTTTTGATGCAGGAACTTCACTCAATAATTTCAACAAATC
>NZ_MTWR01000090.1:0-3337 GCF_001998165.1 Helicobacter pylori
ATGCCTTTTCAAAGGGAAAGGTCCGCCGAGATCATCAATCGTAGCATAAATGGGTTCAGGGCTAGCTGATCGCCCTACCTTACTGAGATCATCAACTTTATCATGCCTTTTCAAAGGGAAAGGTCCGCCGAGATCATCAATCGTAGCATAAATGGGTTCAGGGCTAGCTGATCGCCCTACCTTACTGAGATCATCAACTTTATCATGCCTTTTCAAAGGGAAGCCCGCTGCTTGCCCTACAACACCCAAACCACTTGCTATTTGATTGAGTCGGTCAATTTTTGCATTCACCTTTTTAGCAACTTGAGCGTAAATGGGTTCTTCAGGGCTAGCTACTTGTCCTGTTTTCTTTTTATTAACTTGAGCATAAATGGGTTCTTCAGGGCTAGCTACTTGTCCTGTTTTCTTTTTATTAACTTGAGCATAAATGGGTTCTGTGCTGTTTTTGAGACCATTATTGTTATTGTTATTGAAATTTTTAAATTTCTCATTCAATTCTTTCTTGATATCCGAAAAATTTTTGGCGAGAGCTGTGGCCTCTATTCCAGATAACCCATTACCGACTAGGGTTCCGTTCACACCATTCTTAACGGATTGGTATATTTCAGATTTTTTTCCAACATTGAGACTTTCATTTTTTTGAGTTTGTTGAGCCAATTGCTCCTTTGAGAAATTTTTGAGATCGGCTAACGCTTGCTCTACCCCACTGAAATCACCCGTTGCTTTAGCCACTGATACCGCTTGATTGAGATTGTCAACTTTATCCGTTACCTTTTGATTGATGATCACATCTTTAACGGAATTTTCAAGGTCGCTTTTTGCTTGCGTTACCTTGCTGAAATCCTTATTTTTGCCATTTTTGAAGTCATTCAAAGCTGCATTAAGGTTTTCAACTTTTGAAATCCATTCTGGATTGATACCTAAATCTTTCACCGAGCCTTTAAGGGCTTTTAGTGTTTCTTCTGCCTTGCTAAAATCCTTATTTTTGCCATTTTTGAATTCATCAAAAGATTTACTAAAGTCTTTCAAATTCTTATTAACATTCTCAAGTTTATCAGACAATTCCCTTTTGATGCCTTTAAGATTTTGAGCGTAAGCGATTGCTCTTGCGTCTCTATTAGCCTCTTTATTGATCAACGCAAAAATCTCATCTTTTTGGCTGTTAGCTTGAGATTTTGCTTCCATTTTATTTTTGTTGCCGCTTTTGCTCTCCAATTTTTTCTCTACTTCTTTCTCTAAATGCTCTCGTTTCCTTAGAGATTTTTCAAGATCTTTCTGAGCTTTTTTCACTTCATCATAGTTGCCTGTGTTTTTAGCGTCAGCTACAGCTTTATTGAAGTTTAAAGCTTTTCCAACCAATTCTTTGTTACTGCTCAAAAAGTCTTTGATAAGCTTATTAACTTCTTGTAGGGACAATCCTTTAGCGACTAGTTTATCCTCTAAATTCCGCCTTACGAAACTAGTGATAGCGAGATTATTTAAATCAAGCAAATTAAAGACAGCTACCTTGTCAAAGCCTGCTTCTAAATGGGAAACGCCATTCGTAACGCCTACACCCTTATTGGGATTCTTGGAGGCGTTGGTGTATTTGAAATTAGAATAATCAACAAACATCACGCCATCATGTTTTAGGTTACCTTGAAGAGTAACATTTTTCTCCCTATCTAAAGCTTTATCTGCTTTTTTCCCATAATCTTTGAGAGTGTAGCTCAAATCCCCATTACCAAACTCAGTAATTAAAGCTGAATGTTTTGTGTCTTTTTTAGAAACAAAAGCAATACGATCATTCCCTAGGGCGTCTAAATAAGGCTTAGAGTCTTTTTGGAAATCCTTAATCTCAGTTCGGAATTTTTCCTTCTCTTTCTCGCTCAAGTTGTCTAATTTAGCATTGTTTTGTGCAAGAAATTCCATGAAGTCTATTTTGTTTTGGATCTCTTCTTGACTTAATGCTCGTTGTGAGCCTGTGAGTTGGTCTTCTTTGTAGAGATAAAAACTAGGGTTGTTAATCCCTTTCTCACCACCTGCTATGACTAAGCCACTGCCGTTTTTCATATGCACATTAATTATTGTAGCCACATTGTTACCTTGTTGGTCTTTATAACCAACGGTGGCGTTCCAATCGTGTTTGGCTCCAAAACCACCATTGCCCGCATACAATAATGAAACTTTTTCAGGTTCTATGCCATTATGACTCCCCATTAACACAGAAGACAGAGCGTTATTGTGAATCAATAATTGATTGAACTTGTAATTAGGATCAATGTCAGCGACTCCCTCAACATCTAACATTTCCATATCGCCAAGAGTGAATTTAGAAAAATTACCCCTTTCATCAAGCAAATCCCTAGATTCAGGCGGTAAGCCTTGTATGTCGGTGGTGGTAGTGGCTATATCTGGTTGGACATGGGGAACTGGTTCTTGATTGATTGCTTCTTTGACATCAGAAGATTGTTTTTTGTTAAATACAAATGATAAAAAAATATCCAACCAATCCCCACCACTAGGCTCTCCATTTTTTTCTGCTTCTTGCCTTTCTTTCAAGGATTCATCAAACACGCCCATGAACTTTTGATCCGTTCGGATTTGATTCCCTATAATGATTCCTGCAAAAGATTGTTTGGCAGATTTCAAAAACTCTGCTTTTTCTTTGTCATCAGGGATAGGGGGTTGTATGGTATGTTCCATAAAATTTCGGATCGATCGGGTGTTGATTTTAGACGGATCGTTTTGATGGGACACCCAACTTGTGAAAATTCGGTAACGCTGATCCCCAAATTTCTGAAAGCTCTTTGTGGAAGATTCTACATCAATGAGAGCGTCTTTGTTGATTAAATCGTTGCTCTTATTGATAAAGTCTGAAAAATACTGATTCTTTTTGGTAGGATTTTTGATCGCTTTATTGGAGTATTCTTCCCTTAATTGCGAGATTCCATCAAAAGCTTGCCTGTTATCCCTATCGTTCTTATCAACGATTGGTTTTTGATCAGGATCAAATGAAGCGACAGCGTTATCAAGCTTAAGAAAAGCTACCTGAAGATTATTAATAAACTGCTGCGGGTTAAAAGCCACTTTCGGTTTGTGGTTGTTGGTCAATAGTTTCGTTAGTCATTGTTTCTCCTTACTATACCTAATCGGTATCTTATTGGTATCAAAGACTGCTAAAAATCGCTACACACTTTGAGTAATCAATTCATGTCTTTGAACATTATCATTATACCACAATATTTAGAATATTTGGCATTTTTTCATTAATATTGAAAAAAGCCCGATCGTTGCAGGCGTCTAAAGGCTAGGAACGATTCACATTTTTACCCATAATTAACAAAAACTTGTTAAA
>NZ_MTWR01000091.1:0-889 GCF_001998165.1 Helicobacter pylori
CCGGTTGCGCTTATGTGCAAGAAACCATAACGAAATTAACCAACAGCATCGCGCATTTTGGCACTCAAGCGCAGCAGATAGAACAAGCCGAAAACATCGCTGACACTCTAGTGAATTTCAAATCTAGATACAGCGAATTGGGCAACACCTATAACAGCATCACTACCGCGCTCTCTAGTATCCCTAACGCGCAAAGCTTGCAAAATGCGGTGAGCAAAAAGAATAACCCCTATAGCCCCCAAGGCATAGAAACCAATTACTACTTGAATCAAAATTCTTACAACCAAATCCAAACCATTAACCAAGAGTTAGGCAGAAACCCCTTTAGGAAAGTGGGTATTGTTAGCTCTCAAACCAATAATGGTGCCATGAATGGGATCGGTATCCAGGTGGGTTACAAACAATTCTTTGGCCAAAAAAGGAAATGGGGCGCTAGGTATTACGGCTTTTTTGATTACAACCATGCGTTCATCAAATCCAGCTTTTTCAACTCGGCTTCTGATGTGTGGACTTATGGCTTTGGAGCGGACGCCCTCTATAACTTCATCAACGATAAAGCCACCAATTTCTTAGGCAAGAACAACAAGCTCTCAGTGGGGCTTTTTGGTGGCATTGCGTTAGCGGGCACTTCATGGCTTAACTCTGAATATGTGAATTTAGCCACCGTGAATAACGTCTATAACGCTAAAATGAATGTGGCGAACTTCCAATTCTTATTCAACATGGGGGTGAGGATGAATTTAGCCAGATCTAAGAAAAAAGGCAGCGATCATGTAGCCCAGCATGGGATTGAACTAGGGCTTAAAATCCCTACCATTAACACGAACTACTATTCCTTTATGGGGGCTGAACTCAAATACCGCAGACTCTATAGCGTGTATTTGAATTA
>NZ_MTWR01000092.1:0-545 GCF_001998165.1 Helicobacter pylori
AAATCAAAAACTCCGTTTCTCTAGCTTTCTAGGGTCTTTCTTATTCAAAGCCTTGGCTTTGTCTATTTTTAGAGTTGAAATGCTTTTTAAAATCGTTCCACTCGCTTAAATCGTGTCTGTCAGTAACGCTTTTAGATCGTTTTAACAAAAATCAGTTAATTTTTTAGTAATACTGCACTAAATAAAACCATCATTTGAATATAATAACCCTAAATAGGATTTTAAATCATTTCCATATAAGGGGATTTTATGATTTCTAACATCAGCATACACCCAAAAACCATGTTTAAAAACGCTTTAAATATACAAGATTTTTCATTTAAAAATCATACTAGTACAGCCATTATTGGCACAAATGGTGCTGGAAAATCAACGCTTATCAACACTATTCTAGGCATTAGATCAGACTATAATTTTAAAGCACAAAACAATAATATTCCATACTACGACAATGTTATACCACAACGCAAGCAATTGGGAGTTGTCTCTAACCTATTCAACTATCCACCTGGATTAAACGCAAACGACCTTTTTAAATTCTATCA
>NZ_MTWR01000093.1:0-2673 GCF_001998165.1 Helicobacter pylori
TGAAAGGCGATGGGAGCGGGTGCGATAAGATTTTTAAAAATGAAAAGCATGGGAATTTAGAATTTGTCACCTCAATCACGAAAAGAACCAATGTTTTAGAAAAAATGGTTTTTGTCAATAAGCCTAATGATTATTTACTCCAGCATAAAGATAGCTTGATGCAAAGAAAGATCAAAAAATTCAATGAAGCCAACTGGTTTGAATGGGGTAGAATGCATCACATATCCCCCAAAAAACGCATTTATGTCAACACTAAAACGCGCCAAAAAAACCCCTTTTTTATCCACCAATGCCCTAATTATGACGGCTCTATTTTAGCGCTATTCCCTTATAACCAAAACCTGGATTTACAAAACCTCTGCGATAAACTCAACGCTATCAACTGGCAAGAATTAGGCTTTGTGTGCGATGGGCGTTTTTTGTTTTCGCAGCGTTCTTTAGAAAACGCCCTTTTGCCTAAAGACTTTTTCAATTAGGATAAAACTTGCTAGAAACCTTACAATTAAACCCTGAGCAATTAAAAGCGGCCAAGGCTTTGAAAGGGCATAATTTAGTGATTGCGAGCGCTGGCACGGGAAAGACTTCTACCATTGTGGGGCGCATTTTATATCTGCTAGATAACGGCATCAAGCCTGAAGAAATCTTGCTTTTGACTTTCACCAATAAAGCGAGTAATGAAATGATCGCTAGGGTGGCTAAATACTCCAAATTAAGCTCCAAAATTGAAGCGGGCACTTTCCATGCGGTAGCGTATCGCTATTTGAAAGAGCATTACCCCAATTTAAGCCTGAAACAACCTAAGGAATTAAGAAAGCTTTTAGAAAGCATTGTGGACACTAAAAACGCCATAGATGACGATAAAAAGCCCTACACTTCGCAGCATCTCTACGCCCTCTATTCTCTTTACACTAACGCTCTAAAACAAGAAGATTTTAGCGCATGGCTTTCTAGTAAAAACCCTGAACACGTGCCATACGCCGCCTTTTATGAAAACATTTTAGAAGAGTTTGAAAACACTAAAAAAAAGCATAATTATATTGACTATAACGACTTACTGCTGTTATTTAAAAAGGCGATGCTAGAAAGACCTAGCCCTTATAAAGAAGTGCTTTGTGATGAATTTCAAGACACTAACCCCTTACAAGAATCCATTTTAGACGCTATCAACCCCCCCAGTTTGTTTTGCGTGGGCGATTACGATCAGAGCATTTACGCTTTTAACGGAGCGGATATTTCTATCATTTCTAATTTCACTCAAAAATACAAAAACGCCCGAGTTTTCACGCTCACTAAAAACTACCGCTCTTCTAAAGAGATTTTAGATCTCGCTAATCAAGTGATACAGCGCAACGAGCGCATTTACCCTAAAAATTTAGAAGTGGTGAAATCAGGGAAATTCAATAAACCCACGCTTTTAAATTACAACGACAACATCGCGCAATGCCAAGACATCGCCAAACGCATTGTCATGCGAAAGGATTTTAAAGAAGTGGCAGTGATTTTTAGGAATAACGCGAGCGCAGATCAATTAGAAGCCGCTTTAAGATCCCACAATGTGCCAAGCAAACGAAAAGGGAGCGCGAGTTTTTTTGAATCCAAAGAAGTGGCGTTAGCGTTAGATATTTGCGCGCTACTATTTAACCCTAAAGACATTATGGCAGCCATTCACATTTTAAGTTGTATCAGCGATATTGGCTCTAATACCGCTAAAGACATTCATGAAGCCTTGATGCTTTTAGGCAATGGCGATCTCAAACTAGCCCTAACCCACCCAAGCAAAGAAGCCAAAATTTACACCAAGAAAAAAGAAATCACCTCCATGGGGCTTTTTGAAGAAATTTTTGCTTTAGAAAACAGCTCAAGGTTTAATGGCGTGATAGATAAAGCGTTTCATTCGCACCCGGTATTGATGCACCCTAAAATCTCGCTCAATGGGGCTAAGATGCTGAGCGATTTTTTCATTCTTTATACCAAAGCCCCTACTCATTCCCCTAGCGCTTTAATCAAGCACATTCTAGAAAGCGCGTTTTTTCAAACCTTTAAAACACGCCTTTTAAAAGAGCGATCCAAAAATAAGGACGGATCTTATAATGAGTTTAAAAAACTCCAAGCGCAAAAACGCTTCAATGAAAAAATGGACTTGTTGAGTTCTTTGGCAAAAAATTACCAAAATTTAGGGCGTTTTTTAAACGGCACTTTAATAGGCTCAAGTGAAGCCACGCAGGGCGAGGGCGTGAATTTATTGAGCGTGCATGCTTCTAAAGGCTTAGAGTTTAAAGACGTTTATATTATAGATTTAATGGAGGGCCGTTTCCCTAACCACAAGCTCATGAATACCGGTGGGGGCATTGAAGAAGAGCGGCGGCTTTTTTATGTCGCTATCACAAGGGCTAAGGAAAATTTATGGCTTTCTTATGCGAAAAACGAATTGAGGGAAAACGCCAAACCTAAAGAGCATAAGCCTTCAGTGTTTTTGTATGAAGCGGGGCTTTTGAAACCTGATTCAAAATAAAATTGGTTTTTGTATTGTTTGTTTAAAACGCTAGCAACCATAGATTTAACTCTAGCTTGCGCTAGAGCCAAAATTTTAGTATAATGGCGTTGTTACTAATAATAACTTCATAGTCGGTTATCTCCTTTCGGGGTAACCACCCACTATTACCCCAAACCCTA
>NZ_MTWR01000094.1:0-474 GCF_001998165.1 Helicobacter pylori
GTTGCTGTGGGTAGCGTTACTTTTAGCCAGAGCATCTTTAAAATGATCCAATTTAGGATCTAAGATAACCTGATAGATCAAGCGGTTAAACGCCGGGTAATCTTCATCTAAAAGGCGGTTTAACTCTTTAATAGGGATATGCTTTTCAAAAATTTGGAGCTTTTTTTCATAACTCAGATGATTGAAAAGCGCGCTAAACACTTGCGCATTAGCCTTAAACAAAGAAGCACTCACATGCTTACTTTGCAAGATTTCTAATTCTTCATAAAGAACGGGGTAAGCCTCTTTGATTTTAGCTTGTAAGGGCTTAAGAGTTTGAAGGGGGATTTTATCAAAATCTCTGATTTTTGATTTTAAAGCGATAGCGATACAGCTTGCTTGGAAAGTGTCTGTTGTTTCCAACATGCTTTCTAGAGTAATTTGTTTGCAATAAATATCTTCAGGCAATTTAACATCAGGGCTTTTTTCTGAATT
>NZ_MTWR01000095.1:0-247 GCF_001998165.1 Helicobacter pylori
CTTGACTACTGTGCAAGCAAGGCTTTAGTTGCAAATGAAAAACTTCATTTATCAACAAAGTGCGAATTACGAGAATACATGGGCATTTGGCTATGTTTTAAAGAACAGATTGTGTTTTAATTTGACCGGTGGGACTTGAATATCTTTCACTAGGAAAATTTCAATGAAAAAATTAATTTTAGCCGTATTTTTCACGCTGACGCTTTCAATATCTGCAAAAGAAGTCAAAATCGTGTTTTTGGAAACT
>NZ_MTWR01000096.1:0-724 GCF_001998165.1 Helicobacter pylori
GATCGCAAAAGCTATCAAATGGATTACGCTAATAAAAAAGAAGCGCTTTTAGAAAGTTTAGAAGATGAAAAACAGGGTGCGGATATTTTAATGGTGAAACCGGCTTTGGCGTATTTGGATATTGTTAAAGAAATCAGAGATCACACTTTGCTCCCTTTAGCGCTCTATAATGTGAGCGGGGAATACGCCATGCTCAAACTCGAGCTTTTACACAACCTCGCTCATAAAGTCTATGAATATTATTTCAAATACAAACCTAAAAATGCAAAGCTAGAACAAATTATTATTGAAAATCCTAAATCTAGTATTATGGTTAAAAACGCCCAAAAAACCCAAGATAAATACCCTTTTTTTACAAGCGGAGATAATATCCTATCCTACCCTAAAGCGATCATTGATGGCAGAAATTGCTTTTTAAACACTGGCGGTAATGCTGGTATTAAATTTTATGTAGGCAAAGCTTCTTATTCAACGGATACTTGGTGTATTTGCGCTAACGAATTTAGCGACTATTTATATTTACTGCTTTCAAGCGTGAAAACCCATATCAATCAAAGCTTTTTTCAAGGAACTAGCCTTAAACACTTACAAAAAAATTTGCTTAAAAAATATCCCATTTACATGCCGTCCGTGCATGAAATTAAAAAATTTAATCAAATTATGATGCCCCTACTCACGCTTATATCCATTAACACAAGAACTTCTAAAAAATTAGAACAAATCA
>NZ_MTWR01000097.1:0-9579 GCF_001998165.1 Helicobacter pylori
CAATGTGCGAGCTATCCACCCCTTGCGTGAGATACTGGCTGCGATTTTGCAACATCCAATAAGGCACATCTTGTAAAAAAGAATTTCTTTGTGAAGTGTTTGGGCAAGTGCAAGCCTGCAACATTAAAACGCCCAACCCGCATAAAACCAATTGCTTGCTTTTTAAAAAAGATTTTTCTAACACGCTATCCCCTTTGATTTTGATTTTACAGAGTGTAACATAAATCTTTAAGATTTAAACAATAATTAGGTAAAAAAATAAAAAAAATAAAACGATTAAAACTTCGTTAAAAAAATCAACACACAGTTAAGCATTAGAATAAGCCGGGTTCTGTCAATGGATGGCCATTTATCTGGGAAATATTTTGCAATATTCCTCAAGCGAAGCGTGTATCAATTTAGACTTACCATGCGCTTCTTGCTACAAATTGGGTTTACCCAAACAAGCTAAATCGCTTTAGCTTTGGTGGGCTCTTACCCCACCCTTTCACCCTTACCTTAAAAAGGCGGTTTGCTTTCTGTGGCACTTTCCCTTAGCTTGCGCTAGCCATCCGTTAGATGGAATTCTGTCTAATGTAGCCCGGACTTTCCTCTATTCTAAAATAGCGACCATCTTCTAATGCGTTAATATATTAGAAAAAAGTAGCTTTAAAAGAGTTTAAAAATTAAGGGTATAGAGAATATTTTTATTATTCTCATAGCTCACAAGGACAAGCTCATCGTTTCTAAACCCCCCAGCGCTGATATTTTTAATCTCCTTTGGTAAGCCATAAACTTCAAGAATCTCTTCTTTTGTAGGATCTATGACTAAAAGCGTGTTAAATTCCTTACTGAACGCATAAAGCTTATTATCTTTTAAAGCCAAAGCACTGATGACTAACTCGCCTAGTTTCCTTTTTTCTTTAAGTTTGGCATTGCCTAATTCCAGTAAAAACTCCCCATGCACCTGTTTGTCGCTATTGAGCATGGAGATGATAATCAAATCCTTATAACGCTTGTTAGGAGCGGTGATCAAATAAGTGAATTTAGCCCCTCTTCTTGCAGCGCTAACATAGTAGTTTTTCGCCCTAGAAGTTTTTAAGCGGCTGCGTTCCACTTCATCAAAAGAGTCAGCCCCCTCTAAAAAATAAGGGAAGTTTTTAAGCGCGTTGGCGTTTTTGTTAGGAGTGATTTCTACGCTTGTTTTATTATTGCCCATGATCACAATGTTTTCATCTTCGTTAAAATCTGCCCCCACAAACGCCCCCACCGTCGTGCTATAATAGCTATCCAACACCATATGGCTATGAATGGTTTTCAAATCGTTACTTACAAGATAAAGCCCTTGGTTTTCTGTGGTAAGGATCGCCTTGTCTTCATTGAAATTCAAATCCGTGATCGCTCCATTCAATTTTAAAAAAAGCTCTTCTTTTTTTTCAATCTTTAGAGTTTTAGCGATTTCTAGAGGCGAATGTTCATAATCATTATCTTCAGGCAAAGCGCTCAATTTCAAAGGCTCGCCCACATCCCTCCTGCCTAAAACGCTTCTTGGGAATTTCAAATGATCCCAATTCTCCATAGACCAGACCGATTCTTTCAAATTCCACGAAAAACGCACCGGATCGCTTTGCCCTATGTAAGGGAAAGGCCCGGTAGAAATAAACGCTTGCACGGCGTTAGAACCCACCACAATAAAGAAAACATAAAAAGCGCTTTTTTGGAGCGTGTTTAATGAATAATCTTTAAAAAGTTGGGTATTAGGGGCAAAAAAGAGCAAAACCGCTAAAAGCGCCACCACGCTAAAAAAGACAAAAAGCGCCCAAAACTGCGTGTGCAAGCCCAAAATAGCGAGTGCGAATCCCTGCCCCACATCTTCTAATGCATGGCTACCGGTATGATAAAAGCTCTCATACAACCCGCTGCTAGCCATAAGTAACAGCAAAGCAATGTATTTAGGCTTAAACCCAAAACGCACCACCAAAAGCGCCACAGCCCCTATTAAAATCATGTTGATGCGTTGCGCCCAGCAAAAAATACAAGGCGAATCTTTCAAAACATAGCCAAAATAAAAATTCGCCAAACCCACAGGAAAGATCAAAATCCCTAAAACCGCCAAAGAAAAAAGATTATAAAATCGGGTTTCTTTATCCATGCATCCCCCTATAAATTCATATTAGGCAAAACGCTAGAGCTGTGGGCTATAAAAATAATAAGCTCCACTAACCACACCACCATCAAAATCCCAAACGCCCAATTTTCTTTTTTAGGCTTTTTAAACGCTATCAAAATAGCGGCTAGACTTAAAAGCAGTCCTAAAAACTCCATGCCGTTCCTTAAAGTTTTCGTAGGATTATACTCAAAAACAAACTATTGGATAAATAAAAAATTAAAAGCGAGATCAACTCAAGCGGTTTTTAACCTTTTTTAGAGCTTGAGCTATCTTGAACCCATAACAATCAAGTTCTCAAAAATTTATCAAGAGAATCAATTCAGAACAAGAGTTTAGAGCCATTAAGCCCTAACTTTCAAAGCTTCTAAAGCATGTTTTTTGCCAATTTCAAAGGCTTTTTTGTTCGTTTCAGCGACTTTTGCAGGGACTTTTTTAAGCATGGTGTCTAGCACGATATTTTCTTCTACGCATTTAGTCAGCTCCACGGTAATGGCTAGCGCCACCACAGATTGCGTGATAATGTTACCCACTTCATCTTTAGCGATGCTGATAATGGGGATTTTATAAATTTGATACTTTTCTTCATCTTCTTTAGTGGGGGTTACCAAATTGGGATCAATGACAACGATACCGCCTTTTTTAATATCGCTTTTAAACTGGTTGTAGCTGATTTGAGCGACTGAAAGCATGAAATCAATCTCGCCCTCTTTAGCATAAGGGAAAATGATTTCATCTCTATCTAGCAAAATATCCACTTTAGTGGACCCTCCACGCACTTGCGAGGTGTAGGTGGAAGTCTTAGTGCCATAGCCCCCACTCACAATTTTCGCTTCAGCTAAAATTTCTCCCGCTAACAGCACGCCTTGCCCTCCAACGCCTGTAAATCGTAATTGCGCTTCCATTATTGTTTTCCTTGTGCTTTTTCAATGATTTCTTGATACGCTTCACAATATTCTTTCCTATCCGTGTCATGCTTTAAAACGCCGGTAGGGAATTTATCCACCCTTTCTTCAGGGCTCATGGCTTCAAATTGGCGTTTGCTCACTAATCGGCTTTCCATCCATTTCAGCATTTGAGACGCTTCGCCCATTTTATTCTTACGCCCTAAATTGATATGGCAATTGCTATGGACATCAAAGAAGCTAAAGCCCTTGTGCGAGAAACCTTCTTTAAACACTTTTTCTAACTTTTGAGGGTCTAAAACGCTCTCTCTGGCCACAAAACTCGCCCCGGCAGCGGTGGTTAAAGCGCATGGGTCAAATTGGTTGTCAATATTCCCCCATTGAGCCGTAACCGTCCACATGCCATTAGGCGTGGTGGGCGAAGTTTGGGAGTTGGTCAAACCATAAATGAAATTATTCACTAAAATAAAATTCAAATCAATGTTTCTTCTGCATGCATGCATGGTGTGATTGCCTCCAATCGCAAAGCCATCGCCATCGCCAGAAACCACGATCACATGCTTACTAGGGTTAGCCATTTTAATCCCTGTCGCATACGCCACAGCCCTGCCATGCGTGGTGTGAACGGTGTTGCAATTCACATACGAACTCATGCGCCCGCTACAACCAATCCCGCTCACCAAGCACACATCATCCATTTTCCAACCTAAAGCGTCAATCGTGCGGATAATGGATTTCAAAATCACGCCATCGCCACAGCCCCAACACCACAAAGTGGGTATTTTATCCACACGCAAATATTCATCATAATTAAACGCCATTTTAAAGCTCCTTCAATTTTGCGATGATTTGTTTAGGCGAAATCGTGCGCCCATTGGCTTGCCCAAAGAAATGCACCTTTCTTTGCATAGCCCTTTCAATCTCTTCTAAATACTGCCCCTTATTCAATTCAATCACAAGGATTTTTTCGTATTTATCCCCTATTTCTTTCAAGCGTTTAGCCGGGCTTGGCCATAAGGTTTTAGGTCTGAAAAAGCCGACTTTTTGCTTGCTTTCTTTATGGTAATCTTTCAAGGCTTCTTTAACCGCCAAAGAAACCGAACCATAAGCGATAACAACGATTTCAGCGCCCTCTAAATCCATTTCCTCATTTTCGTTGATAATGTCTTGCTTGGATTCAATCTTATTAAATAATCTGTCAATCAAATCCCCACCGATTTTAGCGTCTTCAGTAGGAAAGCCAATAGGCCCATGGTGCAAGCCTGAAACATGGTAGCGATAGCCTTTAAAGAAAGGGTTCAAAACGGCCGGCTCGTCTTGCGCAACCCCATAAGGTTTGTAGTCTTTTTTATCGCCCGCAAATTCCTTACGATTAATGGTCATCTTTTGCACTTCTTCTAAATCCGGGATTTGCACCTTGCCATACATATGCCCCACGGTTTCATCCATGAGCAAGAACACAGGAGTCATGAGCATTTCAGCCAAATTGAACGCGCGAACGGTTTCGGTGTAAGCTTCTTCTAAACTAGCAGGAGCGAGCGCGACGGCTTTAAAATCCCCATGTATGGGGTGCCTTAAAAAATTCACATCGCCTTGAGCCACACGAGTGGGCATCCCGGTTGATGGGCCTGAACGCATCACATCAGCGATCACTAAAGGGATTTCTGCCATGAAAGAATAACCGATTTGCTCCACTTTCAATGAAATACCAGGACCAGAACTCGCTGTCATAGACTTCGTCCCGCTCATACTCGCCCCTAAAGACACGCTGATCCCGCTGATTTCATCTTCCATTTGGATAAAATGGCCGCCGCATTTGGGTAAAGCCACGCTCATCGCATGCATAATATCCGAGCTTGGCGTGATAGGATAGCCCCCAAAAAACCGACACCCCACTTCAATCGCCGCTTTAGCGACTAATTCATTCCCATCAGAAATAATCTCACGCATTATTTGCCTCTCCCTTCTAAAATAGTCTCTTCTAAGAGCATGTATTTATTGGCCTTAACCTTTTCGCTTCTTTCTTGGGCTTCTTTAGAAACTTTAGCGAATTTGAAATCCTTCCTGTCAGCCACATAAATCGCAAAATCTGGGCAGTGCAACTCGCATTGCACGCAACCGATACAGCTCTCTGGGTAGGCTACTTTGGCCACTTTTCCAAGCACCCTTTCTTTTTCAAGCCCCATGCCAAGAACCCCAGCAGGACATACCGATACGCAAATATCACAACCCTTACACCTGTCTTCATTCACCCAAACGGCAACCCCATCTGGAGCGCTCATTTTAGCCATTCATTCTCCTTTGTGCTAAAAGCTGTATAAAGCCTTAGCAATCAAAATTTGCCTAAAATTGTAGCAAGCCTTTTTTAACAAAATCTAAAATGCTCTAATAATAAGAACTTAAAATTAAAATGAGAAAATACTAAACACTTTTTACTCAATTTAAAAGAAAAAACGCCCCATTAACCTTAATCTTAAAAATGATTATTAGAAAGATTAATGTTTTTTAAATGCTCCTTATAAGTCGCGCTGAAAGCATGTTTTTTATCCGGCATTTTCACAAAATACAAGAAATCCGTTTTTTTAGGGAAAACCACGGCTCTAATCGCTTCTAGGCTCACGCTCCCTACAGGATTTTTAGGCAAGCCCTTAAATTTATAGGTATTGTAGGGGGTGTTATCGGTTTTAATGCGCTCTTTGGTTACTTTAGCGTGTGAAAATTCTTGGTAATTCAAAGCCCCATCCATTTGTAAAGGCATGCCTTTTTTCAAGCGGTTAAAAATCACGCTCGCAATCAGGGGCATTTCTTCAACATTAGCGGCTTCTTTTTGCACAATGGAAGCGAGAATGATTTTTTCAAACCACTCTTCTTTATGGTAGTATCCAAGCCATTGTTTGCTTAAAGCTTCGTGTTTTTTCATAGATTGACTGATCAAAGTTTGCATGATTTTAAAAGCGTCCTCCCCTAAAGGCAAATGATAAGTGTCTGGTAATATCACCCCATCTTCTATCACAGTGCCGTTTAATCGTGGAGCGATGCTTTCATAAGCCTGATTGAGATCGCTTGTTTCTAGTTGGTAAGTCTCGCTCAAAATTTGCGTGAAAAAATAGCGGGTTTCTCCAGGGATTAAAGTCGCGCTTTTTTGCGCCGCTTTCGCTTTGATCAAACGGACTAAAAAATCCCCCTTCCTTAAAGCCCCATCGCCCATGTCAATATAGCCTTTTTTAGGCATGCCCATTAGGCGCAACAAAAGCAAATCCAAAGCGTTAATATCCACGCCTTGCTCTTTCAAAGAAAAAAACACTTTTTTGAGCGAACCTTGCGGGACAACCACCACTTTGTTAGGATAAATTGGTATACTTAGATAAAAAAGAATACTGATGAACAAAAGAAAACATGTATCCAAGAAAGTATTTAATGTCATTATCTTGTTTGTGGCAGTATTCACTCTTTTAGTTGTCATTCACAAAACCCTTTCAAACGGCATTCACATACAAAATTTAAAAATCGGAAAGCTTGGCATTTCTGAATTATACTTAAAACTCAATAACAAGCTTTCTTTAGAAGTTGAACGCATTGATCTCTCTTCTTTCTTCCATCAAAAACCCACTAAAAAGCGTTTAGAAGTTTCTGATTTGATTAAAAATATCCGTTATGGCATTTGGGCGGTGTCTTATTTTGAAAAACTTAAAGTCAAAGAAATCATTTTAGACGATAAAAATAAAGCCAATATCTTTTTTGATGGGAATAAATACGAGTTGGAATTTCCAGGAGTCAAAGGGGAATTTTCCCTAGAAGACGATAAAAACATCAAGCTTAAGATCATCAATCTGCTTTTTAAAGACATTAAAGTCCAAGTGGATGGCAACGCCCACTATTCACCCAAAGCTAGGAAAATGGCGTTTAATTTGATTGTCAAGCCCTTAATTGAACCCAGCGTTGCAATTTATTTGCAAGGGCTAACCGATTTAAAAACCATAGAATTAAAAATTAACACTTCTCCAATGAAAAGCCTAGCGTTTTTAAAGCCTCTTTTCCAACACCAATCGCAAAAAAATTTAAAAACATGGATTTTTGACAAGATCCAATTTGCTAGCTTTAAGATTGATAACGCTTTAATTAAAGCCAATTTCACTTCTAGCGAGTTTATCCCATCGCTTTTAGAAAATTCTGTAGTTAAAGCCACTTTGATTAAACCTTCAGTCGTTTTTAATGATGGCTTATCGCCCATTAAAATGGATAAAACCGAATTGATCTTCAAAAACAAACAGCTCCTCATACAGCCCCAAAAAATCACTTATGAAACCATGGAATTGACCGGCTCTTACGCCACTTTTTCCAATTTGTTAGAAGCCCCCAAGTTGGAGATTTTTTTAAAAACGACCCCTAATTATTATGGCGATAGCATTAAGGATTTATTGAGCGCTTATAAAGTCGTTTTACCTTTGGATAAAATCAGCACGCCATCTAGCGCGGATTTGAAACTCACCTTGCAATTCTTGAAAAACACCGCCCCCTTATTTAGCGTTCAAGGCAATGTTAATTTGCAAGAAGGCACCCTCTCGCTCTATAATATCCCCCTTTATACGCAAAACGCTAATATAAGCCTAGATATTACCCAAGAATACCAATACATCTACATAGAAACTACCCACACCCGCTATGAAAACATGCTGGATTTAGACGCTAAAATCGCTTTAGATTTAAACAAGAAAATCCTTTCTTTAGATTCTTTAGTCCATAAAATACGATTCAACACTAACAATAATATCAACATGCGTTCTTATGGCTTGAATGACGACCAAGATAACCCACAGCCTACTAAATTTTCTTTAGATTTAAAAAGCTTGCATTCTATCATTCAAGAGGGTGAAAACTCAGAGGTTTTTAGGAGAAAAATCATAGACACCATTAAAGCCCAAAGTGAAGACAAATTCACCAAAGATGTTTTCTATGCCACAGAAGACACTCTTAAAAACCTTTCTTTGAACTTTGATTTTTCTAACCCTAACCACATGCAATGGAGCGTGCCACAACTTTTATTAGAGGGCGAATTTAAAGATAACGCCTATGTTTTTAGAATCAAAGATTTGAAAAAAATCAAGCCCTATTCCCCTATTATGAAGTATTTCGCCTTAGAAGATGGCTCTTTAGAAGTTTCTACGAGCGATTTTATCAATATTGATTTTTTTGCTAAAGATTTGAAAATCACTTTACCCATCTATCATAGCAACGGCAAGCAGTTTGATTCCCTCTCTTTATTTGGATCTATCAATAAAGATGAAATTTCTGTCTATACTCCAAGCAAAAGCATATCCATAAAAGTTAAGGGGGATCAAAAGGATATTACCCTTAATAACATTGATTTGAGTATTGATGATTTTTTAGATAGTAAGATGCCAGCGATTGCGGGATTATTCTCAAAAGAACGAAAAGAAAAGCCTAGCTCTAAAGAAGTCCAAGATGAAGATATTTTCATTAGCGCCAAACAACGCTATGAAAAAGCCCACAAAATTATCCCTATCTCTACACGCATCCATGCTAAAGATGTCGTGTTAATCTATAAAAAAATGCCTTTTCCTTTAGAAAATCTTGACATTGTCGCTCAAGATGACAGAGTGAAAATTGATGGCAATTATAAAAACGCCATGATCATGGCGGATTTAGTGCATGGGGCTTTGTATCTTAAGGCTCATAATTTTAGCGGGGATTATATCAACACCATCCTCCAAAAAGATTTCGTAGAAGGAGGCTTATTCACGCTTATTGGGGCTCTTGAAGATCAGGTTTTCAATGGCGAATTGAAATTCCAAAACACAAGCTTAAAGAATTTCGCCCTCATGCAAAACATGGTCAATCTCATCAACACCATTCCCTCTCTCATTGTCTTTAGAAACCCTCATTTAGGGGCTAATGGCTATCAGATCAAAACCGGATCTGTTGTTTTTGGGATCACTAAAGAATATTTAGGGTTAGAAAAAATTGATCTTATCGGCAAAACGCTTGATATTGCTGGCAATGGGATCATTGAATTAGACAAAAACAAATTGGATTTGAATTTAGAAGTTTCCACTATCAAGGCTTTGAGTAATGTCTTAAATAAAATCCCTATTGTGGGCTATCTTGTTTTAGGAAAAGGAGGTAAAATCACCACTAATGTGAATGTCAAAGGCACGCTGGATAAACCTAAAACTCAAGTAACTTTAGCGTCAGATATTATCCAAGCGCCTTTTAAAATCTTGCGCCGTATTTTCACACCTATTGACATTATCGTGGATGAAGTCAAAAAGAACATTGAATCAAAAAGGAAATTAAAATGACGCTCAATGAAGCCATTAAAGACAAAGTTTATAAAATCGTAGAAATCGCTAACTGCGATGAAGCCCTTAAAAAACGCTTCCTCTCTTTTGGTATCCATGAAGGGGTTCAATGCACCCTTTTGCATTATTCCATGAAAAAAGCCACGCTTTCAATTAAAATCAACCGCATTCAAGTGGCTTTAATCACTCGTAACACTCTAGCCCAAAA